>WLNM01000077.1 GCA_009699825.1 Actinomycetota bacterium | reverse complement strand
TTCTCAACCTCAGCGGCGCTAAGAAATTGCAATGACGTACCGTCACTGGCCAATTGAGAATTAGATACACGGATTATTTTTGCAGCGCTCCACAATCGATCGAGTGCAGCTTCATCACTTCGAAGTTCACTTGCCCGATCCAGTGGGGCGCTAATTGGTTTGAGCGTGCTCATAGGGGGGCAACGCTACTAGCCTGTGCGCATGAGGCTAACATCGTGGAATCTCCTGCATGCAATGGCCATTCCGCCTGGCAGTAAAGCCTCATTGCCCAGCGCAATTAAGAAAATTGCCCCCGAAGTATTAGCGATCCAAGAAGTTGATCATTTTCTGCCCCGCAGTAATTCATTAAATCAAACTGTAGAAATTGCCCAGGCAATGAAGGCAGTCGATTGGGCATTTGCGCCATCAATTATTGGAACACCTGGAGAAAAATGGCGTGCACTCAAGGAAAGTGATGAATCAATAATTACTGGTGAAAGTATTACAAGCAAAAAAATTGGGAATAGGAAAGTAGAAGGCGGCTATGGAATTGGTTTTGCATCAACAATTCCTGTGACCGCATATGAGCGAATCGAACTCGGTCGCTCGCCAGTTGGCATGCCTCTACTCGTTCCTGGTGGCGAAGATGGAAAAGGAAGACCACGCTTTATTTATGTGCATGACGAACCACGCGTTGCACTTGTGGCTCATCTAGAAAATGGATGGAGCATCATCAATACGCATCTTTCATTTGTTCCGGGCGTAAATTTTTCTCAACTACAAAAACTTAAGCGGTGGGCTGCGCAATCTTCGGCACAAACAGGAAACAAGATAGCAATCATTGGTGATCTAAATCTGCCAAAAGGTCTGCCAGTGGTTGGTTCGCATTGGAAATCACTGGTGACACAAAATACTTATCCTAGTTGGGGTGCCAAGATTCAATTTGATTATATTTTGACTAAGGACACTCTCTCAAAATTTAAGGCAATAAAAACTACTGCAACAGGCATAAGTGATCACTTGCCAATTACTGTAGAGATTGAATAAGAGCGACTAGCGAAGCCTCATCTAAAAGGTCTGCACGTTTATCTGTGATCGATGTTGGAACATAATGAAATGCTGCGCTGACTTTAGTCACATCAATAGATTTTAATCGCGCCCATGCCAAGCGATACATCGCCAACTGAATTGCGGCGGATTCTCCTAACTGCTTTGAACCAGTCTTCCAATCCACCACTTCAAATCCATCTGAAGTTTCGTACACCGCATCGATGCGACCACGCACAAGAACGCCAGCAATAACTGATTCAAAGGGAACTTCTATCGCCGTGGGTTTGCGCTGCGCATACTCACTTGCAAGCCATGCTTTCTTAAGGTCCTCAAGTTTTCCATCTTCTTCTATTGGATCAAAATAATCTAAATAGGAATCATCAAATAAAGTCATTGCACCAAATTGTTTTTCAACCCAGGCATGGAATTGCGTTCCACGGCGAGAATAAGGATCCTGCGAACGCGGGATTGGTCTGCGAATGGCTAATGCCAGTGCCACTGGATCTTCGTGCAGTGCAACAAGAGTTGATGTGGAAATACGCGATGGCAGCGCTACTTCAATTGTTGAGGAAGCGCGGTTCTTTACTTCGGCGATAAGAGCCTGGGCGTCTGCAATCCATGAATTTGATAAATCATCCGCGCCCAATGTAAGTCCATGCGCTTGTGATTTCTGAACCAAAGCAACACCAGCATCGAATGCTTCACGGCGATTGCCCAATGGATCTCGGGGCCAATAACCAGTTTCAGGATTTACTTCTATTGGATTGCGAACACCATCTTCTGGTGCACTTGTTTCATTCAGTAATACTGCGCCACGATTTTCTGCGACGTGGGCAACGTGTGCAAATAGTTCGCTCGGATCAACACTCTTTGCTCCTTCGCGCCACCATGAAGTTGTACAGAGTAGATGCGTACGTGCGCGAGTGACAGCCACGTACCCAAGTCGAATCTCTTCTTGTTTCTTGATGGCGGAACAAGATTTTGCATACTCCTTGATTACTTTGCTTGCTTCACTATCTTTCGTGCACTGTGCAAGTGAAAATACAGGCAGCTCATCACCATCTCCGCGAAGAACAAATGGAATCTGTTTCTCATTTGTAATCCAATTATCTGGATCATTTGTATACGTGCTTGGAAATGTTCCTTCTGCCAACCCTGGAACTGCAACAAAGTCCCATTCGGCGCCCTTTGCAGTATGCACTGTTAAAAGTTGAACGACATCGCTTCGTACTTCAGGTGCGCCTGATTTAAGTCCGCCCTCTTTTTTGGAAGTGACATCGAGCCACTCAATAAAGGCTGAGATACTGCCACCGCTTCGTGAAAACTTTGATGCTTCATCTAAGAAACGTTCGAGGTGTCGGCGACCATTACGTGTGCCATCGCGCAGCGATACTTCGAGATCTAAGTTGAGGTAATTTTCGATTTCCGTGATCAAATCAATGAGTGATCCACCTGCTCGCGAACGTAATCTACGTAAGTCAATTGCAAACCGAGATAATCGAGTAAATCCGACTTCGCTAAATAATGCGCGGCTCTCTTTGTCGCATTGATCAATCTCATCTAGCGCATCAATGAGTGAGCCAATGAAGAGATCATCAGCTTCGGCTGAATCAGGATTTCCTGCAGCAATCTTTGCAATAAATGAGTGTGAATCTTCGTGACCACTCTTTGCACGCTTTCTGGAATACGCACCGAGGGCTGCAATATCTTTTGCGCCGAGTGCAAGCCTTGGTCCAGTTAAATGGCGCATCAATGCAGTGCCCGCTTCCGGATCTGTCACGATTTTCATAAGAGAGAGAACATCGGAAACTTCTGCTACATAAATCAAGCCACCAACACCAATTACTTCTACAGGAATACCTCGCTCGCGCAATGCGCCTTCGATCTTAGAAATTTGTGAACGTTTACGGACTAAGACTGCGAACGAAGTGCGCTTGTCTTCTTCAATTGCGATTCGCTCTGGAGCAAACCAGTGCTTATGAAAATACTCTGCAATACCTTGGGCTTCTGCATCGAGTGTTTCAAAGATGCCATATGCAATTTCGCCTTCACCAGCGGTATCGCGTGGACGAAGCGGGTCGACTCGAACCGAAGATGTGGAACGTATCTGATCTGAAATTGAGTTTGCGATTTCAAGAATCTTTTTATCATTTCTAAAAGTAATTGAGAGGTTAAATAGTTCAGCGCCACTCTGGCCAGAATTCTTTGGAAAATACTTAGCAAATGTTCCGATTGTTCCAGCAGATGCTCCGCGCCATGTATAAATCGCCTGGCATGGATCTCCCACTGCCATAACAGGATGGCCTTTTCCAAAGAGCGCCGAAAGCATTCGTACTTGTGATTGCGATGTGTCTTGATATTCATCGAGCAAAACAACTTTGTACTTTGCCCGTTCTAGCTCGCATGCTTCAGGGAATTTTTCTGAAATATCTGCAGCGATTGACATCTGATCATCGAATGAGAGTTGTCCATCATCACGGCGACGTTTAAGGAACTCTTCGACCATCGGCAAAATGGCTATGCGCTGTTGTGCAATGCGTACAACTTTTCGTACTTCTTCGTTACTGGTGCCGCCAATGCGTTGTAATTCGGCCAACGTCTTTTCATCTTCCACACGTATTGAATCAAATGAAACTTGATGTTCTAGCACGAGTTTTGCAAGGCCGATGACGTCATCTATAACGGTGCTAACAGCGCTTTCGTTTGTAAAGTTTTCATCTGGCCAATTACGGACAACATCAGATGCTATTTGCCAAAGCGCTGCATCTCCGAGCGGATCACTAGTTGCATCAATACCTAAACGGATAGCGTGCTCGCTTAAGATTCGCCCTGCATAAGAGTGGTAGGTAGTAATTGCTGTATCTAAAGCTAAGTCTTTATCTAACAGACCAGCTTCTTTTAATTGGCGCAGCCGTTTGCGAACTCGAATAGATAGCTCGCCTGCGGCTTTACGAGTAAAAGTTAATCCCAAGATTTCATCAGGGCGGACAATTTTGTTTGCAACGAGCCACAAAACGCGAGCACTCATAGTTTCTGTTTTACCTGAGCCGGCTCCAGCGATGACAACTGCTGGTTCGAGAGGTGCACTAATGATTGCAATTTGCTCAGGAGTTGGATCAGAAACTTTAGAGTCAACCGTGCGAAGGGCTGCAGCTATTTCTAATGGAGAAATCATTCGATCACCGTTCGCCCCTCTACCTTTATTGGGCACGAACTCTTTACTGGACACTCTTTGCAACGCTTATTTGTAGCAGCAACAAATTGCGCTGCGCCCATAGATTGAGCAATGCCTTCGATTTGTGTGCGGGCAGCGCCAATATCAATTGGCTCTTGTTCGCGTGAAGAAATCTTTTGTATGTCATGTCCAAGATAAACAAGGGCTGCGCCACTTGAAGTTGTACTTGCGTGGTGTGCTTTAAATCCACCTTCGGTGACAGCTATTTGATAGCTCTTGAGTTGCAGATTTTCTTTTACTTTTTCATATGTAATTGGGTCTTTACTAGTTTTAAAATCAATCACAAACAGGCTGCCGGCAGAATCAACTTCGAGTCGATCCACAGTTCCGATAATTCGAGCTTTGCCAACCGTGACATCAAATTTAAGTTCTACCCCGACGACATCACGTTCGTGCTTTATGTGATATTTCATGAAACGAGAAATCATGGCAATCGCTTTATCTTGTGAGCCTTTGCTGACCCATCCTTCTTGCGGATCAATGAGGTTCCAGGAATTCTTTAACTTTTCAACAAGAATTGATTCGGTGATTCCTTCTTCTTGCACCATCAGTGCTGCAAAAGCGTGAATGGCTGAACCTAAAACTTGAGCGATGCTATCGCCATCGGTTCCGCCGCTTTTTTCTAGAAACCATTTCATTCCGCACTCTGTAAAGTTTTCCGCACTACTTGGTGAAATTGGCACCGCTTTGGTGGGATCAACGATTGGCTCTGTTGTACTTAATTGCGCAACACCAGTCCAACTCTGCGGATCGGCGCTATGGATTCCAGCATCACTTAACGCCTTGATTATTGATGCTGCGTCCTTTGCTTGCGGACCAGATAGGGCTGAACGTAAATCAGCAATTAATGCCGGTGTGGTTATTGGACGTGGCGATGAGTATTGATCAAGTTCTTCGCTGGATTTGTTGAGTATCGCATCTGTAATTTCTTCAAAGAATTGTGATGGTTGATCATCTTCATAGGAAACACATGTAACGAAGAGTGAGTGGCGTGCACGAGTGGTTGCAACATGTAATAAACGGCGTTCATCTTCAAGGAGTGCACCCGCAGCAATAACATCGAGTTCACTGCGCGCTAAGTTGCCATGGCGTTCGCGCTCAACAAGTCGTTCTGCTCCAAGGAGTGAACTGCGTTGACGCAAATTTGGCCACATGCCTTCTTGTAAACCTGCAACAGCAACTAATTCCCACTCGCGACCTTTAGCGGCGTGGACTGTAAGAATTTCTACACAATCAGGGCGTACTCCTTGGGCAGTAATAACATCTCCGGCAATAACTTCGGCACTTACTTCGCGGATAAATGCTTGGGCACCTGAGAGTGGAAATCTTTCGGAGAAACGTTGCGCACTTTGAAAGAGTTGCATCATCGCATCGAGATCTCGATCTGCCGATGCTCCACGATTTCCACCACGCAGTGCAATCTCTTGCCACTGCGTACTAAGTTTTGCGCCATCACTTGTGTGTGCGTTATCCCAAATTGCCCAGAGCAAATCTTCACCGCGCGCATCTGGTTTACGGATTACTGCGCGCGCCTTAGTGAGTAATTGATTAATTCGCAAAATTGGTTCTGAGCCTTCAATAGAAACATCG
>WLNM01000076.1 GCA_009699825.1 Actinomycetota bacterium | reverse complement strand
TCTGAAAAATCGGCGCTCGGACTAATCTTGACTATATGTCCGAGAATCAAGAGTCCCTCGCCAACCTAGGCCACGAAAATAGGTTATTTCCACCGAGTGCAGAATTTGTGGCACAAGCTAATGCGCAAGCCGCAATGTATGACGAAGCAGAAAAAAATCACTTAGGTTTCTGGGAAAAACAAGCACACGAGTTGCAGTGGGATGCACCATGGACAACTGTGTTGGATTGGAAAGTTCCATTTGCTAAGTGGTTTGTTGGTGGAAAGTTAAATGCAAGTGTTAACGCTCTTGATCGTCACGTTACTGCAGGTCGCGGAGATCGTGTTGCATTTTTCTTCGAAGGCGAACCTGGCGATTCCCGCACAATTACTTATGCGCAATTACTAACTGAAGTTAAGAAAACTGCGAACGCATTAATTGAACTTGGAATTAAAGATGGAGATCGCGTCGCAATTTATATGCCGATGATTCCTGAAGCTGCAATTGCAATGCTTGCATGCGCCCGAATTGGTGCTCCACATTCAGTTGTATTCGGTGGGTTTTCAGCCGATGCTCTTTTATCTCGTATTCAAGATGCGGATGCAAAACTCGTGATCACAGCAGATGGCGGTTATCGTAAAGGTGTTGCCTTTGCACTCAAGCCAGCAGTTGATGATGCACTCAAAGCAAAAACAAATGTTGCCCATGTATTGGTTGTAAAGCGCACCGGGCAAGAGACTCATTGGGAAAATAATCGCGATGTGTGGTGGCATGACATTGTTGATCGCCAAAACGCAGATCACGTTGCACAATCATTTGATAGTGAACATCCGCTCTTTATTTTGTATACATCTGGCACGACTGCAAAACCAAAGGGAATTTCGCATACAACTGGTGGTTATCTGACACAGGTGGCTTATACACACAAGATGGTTTTTGACATTAAACCCGAGACAGATGTGTATTGGTGCACCGCAGATGTTGGTTGGGTGACAGGACATTCATACGTTGTCTATGGACCACTTATTAATGGCGCTACACAAGTGATGTATGAAGGCACACCAGATACGCCTCACAAGGGTCGTATCTTCGAACTCATTGAAAAATACAAGGTTTCCATTCTTTATACAGCGCCCACACTTATTCGCACGTGGATGAAATGGGGAGATGAGTTTCCAAATGCGCATAATTTGAAATCACTTCGCTTACTTGGTTCAGTTGGTGAACCAATTAATCCAGAAGCATGGATGTGGTATCGCGAAATAATTGGTGGCAATCGTTGTCCAATTGTTGATACGTGGTGGCAAACCGAAACTGGTGCAATCATGATTTCACCATTGCCCGGTGTTACGCATACGAAACCAGGATCTGCAATGCGCCCACTGCCAGGCATTAGTGCAAAAGTTGTTGACGACAATGCAAAGGAAGTTGGACTTGGTCACGGTGGTTATTTAATTTTGGATAAACCATGGCCATCAATGCTCCGTGGAATTTGGGGCGAAGAAGAGCGATACAAGGAAACGTATTGGTCACGTTTTGATGGAGTTTATTTTGCAGGCGATGGCGCAAAGATTGATACCGATGGCGCAATTTGGTTATTGGGTCGAGTCGATGATGTCATGAATGTTTCTGGCCACCGTATTTCGACAACAGAAGTTGAATCCGCACTTGTTTCTCATGAAGCAGTTGCAGAAGCCGCTGTTGTTGGTGCAGCAGATGAAATGACAGGACAAGGAATTGTTGCATTTGTTATTTTGCGCGGTGGAATTCCAAATGTTGGTGGCGAAGAGTTAATTAAAGAACTGCGCGCGCACGTCGCAAAAGAGATTGGTGCAATTGCTAAACCTCGTCAGATAGTCGTAGTTCAAGAACTACCAAAGACTAGAAGCGGAAAAATCATGCGTCGCTTACTCAAAGATGTGGCAGAAAATCGCGCTGTTGGAGATTCAACAACGCTTGCAGATCCAAATGTGATGGCACTAATTTCGCAGGGTCTAAGCACATCTAAAGATGAAGATTAAATACTGATCCCTAAGTATTTTTGAGTCAGCTCTTCTAATTCTTTAACTGAAGTAATCACACCAATTTTTTTGTACACAGTCACACCTTGGGCATCTACAAAGTAAGTAATTGGAACACCCATTCCGAGAGACGATGCCGTACGGCCATCTGGATCATAAAGATTTGGCCATGTAATTCCACGCGTTTCTACAAAGTGACGTCCATCGGTTATTTGTGCTTCTTCAACATCGATTCCGACGAGAACTAGTTTGTCTTTTGCTCTGCTATAAAAATCAACAAATAATGGAATTTCATCCTGGCATGGTCCACACCATGATCCCCAGACATTAACAATCGCAGGACCACGTAGCGCTTCGATAAAAATTCCAGCGCTGCCATCTAAGCAATCTAATTGCGTGCCTTGAACGGAAGGGTTTACAGATAAAGAAGAGCAATCAACTAATTCTCCCTTTGAAATTGCTGAGGGTGTTGTTGTGCAACCACTGAGAAATAGGAGTGCAACAAAGAGAATAGATAAACGTTTCATCTAAAATCCTTATCAGTTTTGACGAGCAGGTTTGCTTTTTCTCTATCCATCTCGCCTATTCCAACTGATGGGCAAATCTTTGCAACAGGACAGGCGCCACAGGCAGGTTTGCGTGAATGACAGATACGGCGACCGTGCCAAATCATTCTCTGTGACAAATTAGTCCACTCTTTCTCTGGAATTAACTCTTGCACATCAATTTCTACTTTTACGGGATCTTTCGAAGAAGTCCATTCGAACCTTCGAGATAGGCGACCAAAATGTGTATCTACTGTTATTCCGGGAATATCAAATGCGTGACCTAAAACTACGTTTGCTGTTTTACGACCAACACCTGGCAATGTAATTAACTCTTCTAGCGTTGCAGGAACTTTTCCACCAAACTCACTCTGTAATTTAACAGCCAAACCTTTTATATTGCGAGCTTTCGCATGATAAAAACCTGTTGAAAAAATTAACTCTTCGATGTCTTCAATCTTTGCACGTGAATAATCCTTGGCATTCTTATATTTCTTGAAGAGTGCAGGCGTTACTTGATTGACTCTCTTATCAGTGCACTGTGCAGATAAAACAGTTGCTACCAATAATTGCAAGGGATTTGAAAAATCTAATTCACACCTAATATTTGGATATGTCTTGCACAAGATGCGATAGATAGCCTTGGCTTGGCTACGAGTTTCACTATCTGCTCTCATGCGAGTAAAGTACCCTTCGTGACCCCAGAAGAAGATGTCGTTCGCCGCGCACCGCTTTTTACTGCGCTAGATGAAGCCTCTGCCGCATCGCTTCGCGCATCAATGGATAGCGTCAAGATTTCTAAAGGAAACGTGCTCTTCGCCGAAGGTGACGAAGGCGATCACCTATACGTAATTCTTGAAGGTAAATTAAAACTCGGAACATCTAGTGGCGATGGTCGCGAAAACTTGTTATCAATTCTTGGGCCCGGTGAAATGTTTGGTGAGCTTTCACTTTTTGATCCCAACCCACGCACATCAACAGCCACTGCTGTGACAGATGCAAAACTCTTATCTCTTGGCCATGACAAGTTAATTCCTTGGCTCCGTCAAAATCCAGATGTTGCTCTTCATTTACTCGCACGTCTTTCACAAAGACTTCGCCGCACTAATGAAGCAGTTGGTGATTTAGTTTTCTCAGATGTTCCTGGTCGTGTTGCAAAAGCACTTATCGATCTTGGTGATCGCTTCGGAAAAATGACTGATGAAGGTTTGCTAGTAAATCATGATCTAACACAAGAAGAACTAGCCCAATTAGTTGGTGCTTCACGCGAAACAGTTAACAAAGCACTTGCCGATTTTGCCGGTCGTAATTGGCTCAAACTAGATGGTCGCTCAGTCTTAATTACAGATGTAGAACGTCTAACAAAGCGCGGTAAGTAAAAACTAATCCGCGATTTCTACCGTTAGTTCAATTTCAACGGGCGAATCTAAAGGCAATTCAGCAACACCAATAGCAGAACGTGCATGCTTTCCTGCTTCACCCCAAATATGTACAAATAGTTCCGATGCGCCATTAACAACAACAGGTTGAGAAATGTAACCGGATGCACCATTTACGTAACCAACTACACGGACAACTTTTGAAATCTTGTTTACATCTGCAACTAGTGCAACTGCTGCAAGTGCATTGAGTGCGCAAATTTGTGCAAGTTCTTTAGCACGCTCTGGCGTAACACCATCTCCAACTTTTCCAGTTCCAGCCATTTCACCATTTACGAGAGGTAATTGACCCGCAGTAAAAACAATGTTGCCGGTGCGAACCGCTGGAACATATGCCGCAACTGGTTTTGCAGCAACAGGAAGCTCTAAGCCAAGTTCGGCAAGTTTTGCGCGAACATCGGTGCTCACTTGATCTCTCTTTTCATGTACGCAACTAATTGTTCGCCTGTACCTGGGGCCGGAATAACTTGTACGAGTTCCCAACCATCAGAACCCCATGTATCAAGAATTTGTTTTGTTGCGTGAGATAACAAAGGAACTGTTGCGTATTCATATTTCATTTGTTTAACGCTTCTTTCACTAGACCAGACACGGTGCCACCATCTGCTTTCCCTGCAGTTTGTGACTTAATAACTCCCATAACTTTGCCCATATCGCCAGGGCCACTTGCACCTGTTTGTGCAATTGCAGCGGCAATAAGTTTCTTAATCTCATCTTCAGACATCTGCTCTGGCAAATACTTAGCAATAACTTCGCCCTCGGCTTTTTCGAGTGCTGCTTTATCGGCGCGACCAGCATCTGCAAATGCTTCTGCCGCTTCACGGCGCTTTTTAGCTTCACGTGAAAGCACGGTAATAATTTCGGCATCAGTAAGTACTCGCGCTTCCTTGCCTGAAACTTCTTCATTTGTAATTGCAGTTAAAACCATTCGGATCGTGCCGGAAACAATTTCATCACGACTACGGATTGCTTCAGTCAGGTTTGCTTGCAAAGTTTCTTTAATACTCATGGGGATAGCCTACTTAGTAAATTCAAGAGCAAGTAGTTCGGCAATCTGCGCGGTATTAAGCGCAGCGCCTTTGCGTAAATTGTCGCCACAGACAAATAAATCCAGTGCCATTGGATCATCGATGCTCTTTCGAACTCGACCGACCCACGTTGGATCTGTACCAACTACATCTGCAGGTGTTGGGAATTTGTAATTTTCTGGATCATCAACAAGTTTTACGCCAGCTGCGTTAGCAAGAATATCTTGCGCTGCTTTGCGTGATGGTTCTTTTTCAAAGACAGCATGAACTGTTAATGAGTGAGTTGTAATAACCGGAACGCGAACACATGTTGCGGAAACTTTTAAGTTTGAAAGTCCAAGAATTTTGCGAGATTCATTGCGAACTTTTAACTCTTCAGAGGAATATCCATCTGCCTTTAGTGAACCAGCCCATGGCACAACATTGAGTGCGAGGGGCGCAGGGAATGGGCCAAGATCTGTTACCAGTTTGTGGACATCACCTGCAACATTACCTGCATCAGTACCTGCAACTTGTTTCATTTGTGCGCGCAGCGCATCGATTCCAGATTGACCGGCACCTGATGCTGCTTGATATGAAGAGACAACTAATTCTTTTAAGCCGTATGCCTTGTGCAACGCACCCATTGCTACGATCATCGAAAGTGTTGTGCAATTTGGATTAGAGATAATTCCGCGAGGACGTTGTTTCACCATTTCAGGATTTACTTCTGGAACAACTAGCGGAACATCAGCGTCCATTCGAAACGCGCCAGAGTTATCAACAACAACCGCGCCGCGAGATGCCGCAATTGGTGCCCACTCTGCAGAAATTTCATCTGGTACGTCAAACATTGCAACATCAATTCCATCGAATGCTTC
>WLNM01000075.1 GCA_009699825.1 Actinomycetota bacterium | reverse complement strand
TCAAAATATTATGATGGAATACACGCAGGAGCTTGGACTTATGGATTACCTGAAATACCTGGCAACAGAGCGAAAATATCGGAATCATCACAGATCGCAAATCCTGGTTGCTATGCAACGTCAATTATTGCCGGAGTTCTACCTGCGTTAGATGTTATTGATTCTTCAGACATTGTTGTTGTAGCTGCATCCGGAACAACAGGGGCGGGTCGAAATGCGAAGATATCCCTGATTGCAAGTGAAGTTATGGGTTCGTTAACTTCCTATAAATTCGGTGGCGTTCATCAACACACTCCAGAAGTTGAACAAGCTTTAAGTCAGGCGTCAGGTAAGGAAGTGAAAATTTCGTTCACCCCAATTTTGGCGCCAATGCCGAGAGGTATTCTTTCAACAATTACCGCTCATTTATCTGAAGGTATTGACACCGAAAAGGCCCATTCTCTCTTTAGAAGTTTTTACCAAAACGATTATTTCATTGACGTATTACCAATTGGTCAAATGCCTAAAACAGCTTCCTTAACTGGATCAAATAAAATCCAAATACAGGTCGCTGTAGATGAACACACTCATCGTCTTATCATTAGTGTTGCTATTGATAATTTGGGTAAAGGAGCCGCCAGCCAAGCGATACAAAATGCGAATCTCATGTGTGGATTCCACGAAGGCGCAGGTTTATCAACGGATGGATTAGGCGCATGAAATTGCCTCAAGGTTTCGTTGCAGCAGCAACAGCGGCTGGCTTAAAGAGCACAGGGGCTAAGGATTTAACTGTAATTGTTAACCAAGGTCCTATGAACTGGGCATCTGCAGTATTTACCACTAATCAAGTAATTGCTGCTCCTGTTATATGGAGCAAAGAAGTTATCAAGGGGTCTGCAGTTCGCGCGGTTGTTCTTAATTCAGGTGGAGCAAATGCCTGCACCGGTTCACAAGGTTTCCAAGATACGCACAAAAGCGCAGAGCATGTAGCTACACGTCTCAAACTTTCTTCTTCCGAAGTTTTCGTCTGCTCTACGGGAATGATCGGTGAATTTTTACCGATGGATAAAGTTCTCAATGGTATAGATGTGATTTCTGCCAATTTA
The DNA here is from genome assembly GCA_009699825.1 of Actinomycetota bacterium. Classification (GTDB taxonomy): domain Bacteria; phylum Actinomycetota; class Actinomycetes; order Nanopelagicales; family Nanopelagicaceae; genus Planktophila. Next base: position 4,788 of record WLNM01000075.1, on the reverse strand, counting down.
TCAAATGAAGCGTTACTTGATTGCGCTGAAGCGATTATGACAACTGATTCCATCCCGAAAATTTCTACTGTGCATGCTTCTGGAGTACAGATGAGCGGAATTGCTAAGGGTGCCGGGATGTTAGCGCCGGCCTTGGCAACCATGCTCTGTGTGGTTATGACCGATGCTGTTCTACCTGAAGATGCAGATGCAATCTTTAAGAGTATTGTTGACAAAACTTTTAATCGAATAGATTCTGATGGTTGCACATCAACTAATGACACGATTCTTTTTATGTCTTCGGGAGCGAGTGGGATCGAAATAACCGCCAATCAATGTACTTTGATGCTTGACGAAGTATGTGCGTCCCTGTCTAATCAATTAATTGCCGACGCTGAAGGTTCAACTAAGACCATTCACATAAATGTGAAAAATGCTGCTTCCGAATTAGATGCAGTTGAAGTTGCACGTGCATGCGCCAGAAATAGTTTATTAAAAGCTGCAATTTTCGGTGGGGACCCTAATTGGGGCCGCGTGTTAGCCGCAGTTGGGACAGCTAAAGCGTTCATGAATCCGCACACTATAGATGTCACTCTCAATGGCGTTCCTGTTTGTGTTTCGAGCGCTCCGGGAACGGACAAATCTTCAGTGAATTTCCTCGATAGGTTGGTTTCGATTGATATCAATTTAAATGTTGGATCAAGTTTTGCAAAGGTCATGACTAATGATTTATCTCATGATTATGTTCACGAGAATTCTGCGTATTCAACATGATGATCATTAAATTTGGTGGTCATGCAATGAAAGATACTGAGGGTTCATTCGCGCACTCGATTAGCTCAGCTCTATCCAAAGGTGAGAAAGTAATCGTTGTTCACGGTGGAGGCCCTCAGATTAATGCTGAACTATCTCGGCTCAACATCGAAAGCACATTTGTGGATGGATTTCGCTATACGACAGAAGAGATATTTACCGTCGTCGAAAATGTTCTCACCAAAATTGTTGGTCCTGAAGTGGCTTCCAACCTTGTTTCTAACGGCATCAAAGCGCGGTCAATCTCCGGTAAGGATTCTAATATTTTGCTGGGTTCAAAGATTGAAGGTTTAGGCAGAGTAGGAAAGATTTCCAAGGTGAATATAGATCCCATACAAGAACTCTTGGATGCTCAGATTGTTCCTGTAATCGCTCCAATTGCTCAGGATCTTACGGGCGGTTCCGGGTTGAATATAAATGCGGATTTGGCAGCCGCAGCTATTTCTGCTGCGTTTAAAGATTCAACCTTAATCATCATGACTGATGTCGCTGGCATTTACCGTAATTGGCCAGATGAGAATTCCCTGATAAGTGAAATAACGTCTAGTGAACTTGGTAAATTAAAAGGCAATTTCTCGGATGGAATGTTGCCTAAAGTACTAGCCGTACTTGAGGCTGTTGAGGCTGGGGCTCAAACGGTTCGGATTATTGATGGAACTAATAAACGAAGTTTTGAGGAAGCTCTTTCAGGTCGCGGCGGAACTCTGGTGCACGCATGAAAAACAAAGATTTCGCAGCATTGTGGTCACAGAATTTGATGTCCAATTACGCCCTTCCTTCCATAACCTTAGTAAAAGGAAAAGGTTCAATCGTTTTTGACGCTGATGGCAAGAGGTACGTCGATATGTTGGGTGGTATCGCTACGAATATTCTCGGCCATTCACATTCTGCTGTCGTATCAGCAGTAACTCGACAAATAAAAACTTTATCTCATGTGAGCAATTTTTATTCTCATCCCAATGCCATCGAACTTGCTCAATTACTGGTTCGCTTAACAGGGGATAAGCAATCTCGAGTATTTTTCGCTCAATCTGGCGCAGAAGTAAATGAAGCAGCAATCAAACTTTCTCGAAAAACGGGCCGCACACGAATTGTTGCAATGACAGGATCTTTCCATGGTCGCACTATGGGATCGCTATCTCTCACGGGACAGAACTCTAAAAGAACGTCTTTTGTACCGTTATTAAAGAATGTAAAACATGTTCCTTTCGGTGATGTTAAAAAGGCTAAGAGAGCTATTAATTCCAGAACAGCCATGGTAATTGTGGAACCGATTATGGGAGAAGCGGGTGTGATTGTTCCGCCTCTGAATTATCTAAAGGAACTCCGCCAAGCTTGTACCAAGAACGGCGCACTATTAGTAATCGATGCAGTCCAAACTGGAATTGGTCGTACGGGCCAATGGTTTGGCTATGAGCACTCAGGAATAAAACCCGATGTAATCACTGTGGCAAAGGGTTTGGGAGCAGGATTGCCTCTTGCAGCGATGATTGCTGTTGGTAAAACCTCCCAACTCTTTGAACCAGGCGATCATGGATCGACCTTTGGTGGCAATCCTGTTACAACTGCAGCTTCCGTCGCTGCTATCAAATGGATCGAAAAGAACAAGATTCTGATTAAGTGCAAAGCAGATTTTAGATTTCTCGTTTCTAATGTCAGTGCGATTTCTGGTGTTTCTGAAGTTCGAGGAGCTGGTTTATTAGTCGGTATCGCTTTGCAGAAAAACATCTCTTCAGAAGTTGCGGCGGCTCTACAGGCAAAAGGGTTTCTCGTTAATGCGGCTAATCCCAACACCATCAGAATTGCTCCAGCCTTAAATGTTTCCAAGAAAGAACTGAACCAATTTGTTAAAACATTCAAGGAGGTAATGTCTGATGTCAACTAATTCACAGAATGTTTCGGCTCGAAGGGCCAAAGCAATTTCCCTCATCCAAGCGGGGTTAATTCATTCACAGACAGACTTAGTTACTCAATTGAAAAAGAGTGGATTTCGAGTTACTCAGACAACTGCAAGTCGTGATTTAGAAGAGATTGGGGCTGTACGAGGGCGCGATGTTCAAGGCGAATCTATCTATCAAATTCGCGGAACTTCAGACGATGCTTTATCTCGAGTTAATCCCGTTCCTTCTAAATTGATCCTCTCTGTTGATCACAGTGCAAATCTTGCAGTTGTTCATACACCGCCCGGCGCTGCTCAATTTGTGGCAAGTTCGTTGGATCACGCCAATCTCACCGGTGTCATTGGAACCCTGGCAGGCGATGACACGATTATCCTTGTATCAAAGAAAGCAGCAGGCGGTGCCCAGTTGGCAAAAGAGTTACTTGTTTTTGCTAATGCAAAAAATTCTCGTACTCAAAAATCAGGGAGAAAATAAATGGCTTTATGGGGCGGACGTTTCTCAAACAAACCCACTGACGCGGTTTTTGCGCTTTCGCAGAGCATTTCATTTGATTGGCGTCTTGCTCCTTATGATTTGAGATCCTCTCTTGCTCACCTCGCTGTATTGGAGAACGCTTCACTTATTTCGAAAGTTGATGCACTCAAAATCAAAAAAGCGCTCAAGGATTTGATGAGCGAAGTTTCCTCGGGAAAGTTTCTTCCAAATAGTCAAGACGAAGATGTTCATAGCGCTCTTGAAAGAGGACTAATTGAAAAGCTTGGAGTTTTGGGGGGTTCGCTCAGAGCGGGACGTTCTAGAAATGATCAAGTAACAACCGATCTGCGCTTATTTGCAATTGAACACATGTTGATGTTGGCGCAGATGCTTACTGAACTAGTTGAGGTAATACTTAACAAAGCGTCAGAGTATGTCAATGATGCGGCTCCAGGATTTACACATATACAGCACGCTCAACCAATATCTTTTGGACATGAAATTGCAAAGCATGCACATGCGTTTACAAGGGATATCGATCGTATAAATGATTGGTTCCATCGAACGTCGGTTAACTCCTTAGGAGCCGGTGCGCTATCGGGATCTTCGTTGAAATTAGATCCAGGATTTGCTGCCAAAAATTTAGGGTTTGAAAGAAGCTTTGAAAATAGCATCGATGCTGTGAGCGATCGCGATTACGTTGCAGAGGCTCTATTCGTAACATCTTTAATCGGCGTTCACTTATCTCGTATCGGAGAAGAATGGACCCTGCTTGGTTCCACCGAATTCTCCTGGGCTAACATTGCTGATGAATTTTCCACTGGTTCTTCCATCATGCCTCAGAAGAAGAATCCAGATATGGCTGAATTAGCACGTGGAAAAACTGGTCGACTAATTGGAAATCTGATGTCAGTTCTAGCGATGTTAAAAGGACTTCCATTCGCCTACAACCGCGATCTTCAAGAAGACAAGGAACCATTATTCGATAGCTTGGATACTCTTGCGCTAGTTATTCCAGCGATTTCCGGAATGATTGCAACTACAAATTTTGACCGCGCGAAAATGAAATTGTCGGCTCCGACTGGATTTTCTTTGGCTACTGAAATAGCTGATTATCTAGTTCAAAAAAATATTCCATTTGCTCAAGCACATGAAGCAGCTGGAGCATGCGTTGCTTTGTGCGAAAAATTATCCTGTGAATTGCATGAATTAACGGATCAACACTTTGCCGGAATTCATTCTTCACTTGATCCAGCGATTCGCAATGTTTTATCGGTTGAAGGGGCGATTGCGTCGCGTACAACGGCTGGGGGAACTGCGCCATCCCAGGTTTTGGTTCAAATAAGTGATGCCATGAAAAAAACCCTTGTCCAACGCAAGGAAATTGCCAGCAAAAGCAAGGCTTTTTCCGAGATGATGGGTGCATGAATCTTCTAGAAGATCTTCGTTGGCGTGGCTTGCTCTCGCAATCCACGGACGAAACGGCACTTCAAGAAGCCCTCAAAAAACCAATAACGTTGTACATAGGTTTTGACCCGACTGCGCCATCTTTGCATGTTGGTAATTTGGTTGTTCTATTAGTTCTTCGTCGTTTCCAACTCGCCGGGCATAATCCGATCGC
>WLNM01000074.1 GCA_009699825.1 Actinomycetota bacterium | reverse complement strand
GGATTTTCACTCTTACTCGGACTTCGCCCAGATGAGAACTCTTTACCTATAAGCCACCACACCATTCTTTTTCCAGAAAACTATGACGCAGAATTCGATGCAATCTTTACTACGCAGACACCTGTTAAAGATCCAACAATCTACCTTTGCGCCCCAAGTGATGTAACGATGGTGAAAGAACCTGGCGCACAGTCTCTCTTTGTCTTAGTCAATGCCCCTGTGCATGATGAAAAAGGTTTGACAGGATGGAATTGGAACGATGACGCATTCAACCGTACATATGCCAATTCGATTATTGATCAGATTGAAACGCACGGTATTTCAATTCGTGATCGACTTGAAGTCTTAGAAATTCGCACTCCGGCAGATCTAGAGAAAAGTGTGCGTGCACCTGGTGGAGCAATTTATGGAACTTCAAGCAATGGTGCGCAATCTGCATTCTTGCGCGCACGCAATCGTTCCCCTTTGAAAGGTTTGTATTGTGTTGGTGGTTCGGCTCATCCTGGTGGAGGATTGCCCTTAGTTGGACTCAGTGCTGAAATTGTTGCTAATGCAATCGGGAATACGCAAAGCGCATCACCTTTATTGCACTAAATGCGCAAGCTCCTAGAAAAAACCACGATGCTATCTCTATCCCAGGCAATTCTAAATGCCAGGCAATTAAAACAATAAATATGAAACTTGCACGTACTGGTCTTTCAGTAATTGTTACGAGCCCAAGATCTTTCACTCCGAGTGATGAAACGCGTGCGCGCATGTATTCCTGTACTGAAGCAACTAGCCATAAGGCAATACACAAAGAAGCTGGAACACCAATTACATATAGTGCGTAAAGCCAAAGCGCTTCACTGACTCGATCAACTACAGAATCAAGCAGCGCACCCCAATTCGAGGCACGATTTTGAAATATCGCAACACTTCCATCAATGCCATCAAAGAACAAAGAGATAACTATGAGTGCAATAGCCCACAGTGATTGTGCGCAGAGAGCAACGCCAATTGCACTAACTAGGCCCAACATTGTTAAAAAATTTGGCGTTATACGCAGTAATGTGCAGAGCAAACCAAATCTATAAGAAATAGCGAGCCAGCCGCCAACGATTCCTGTGGTTGGCGCAGAGTTATGGAGTTCGCTCCATTTATCTTTAAATTGTTCGCGCGTAATCACTGGCTAAAGCCTTTCTGAAATGACTAGTCCTATTGCGCAGGGTACCGTTACCGCGTGGCTAATGAGAATAGTGCGAATCCTGCTGCGATTCGCCATTTAATAGAGGGCGAACTCGCCATTTTTCTTAGCGCCCAAAAGAAATATTTGGAATCAATCGGTAGCGAACTCACCCCTGCAGCTGATGCACTTTCATCATTCCTCCTAGATGGTGGAAAGAGATTACGTCCACTCTTTGCATACTTTGGTTTTATAGGTGCCGGTGGCACGCACAGCCAAGAAGTTATTCGTGCGTGTGCAAGTTTGGAGTTATTGCAGGCATGCGCACTGATTCACGATGACTTGATGGACGGATCAGACACGCGTCGCGGCAAACCAGCCATTCACAAACATTTTGAAAAATTGCACAATCAAGAAAGCGCCGTTGGTTCATCTGTCGGTTTCGGACAATCTGCAGCTATTCTTTTAGGAGATCTTGCACTCGTCTACTCAGATCTTGCACTTCATCAGAGCGGTATCAAATCCGATGTACTGCCTCAAGTTTTGGCAGTACATGATGAGATGCGCATTGAACTCATGGCTGGACAGTTTTTAGATGTCTACGAACAGACTAGAAGTTCGCACACCGTAGAACGCGCACTAACTATCGCGCGTTACAAATCTGGAAAATACACAATCGAGCGCCCACTTCATTTCGGTGCATCACTTGCCACTACAGATAAGAATTTACTTGTAGACGTAACTTCGCATTATTCTTCTTACGGTTTACCTCTAGGAGAAGCATTTCAATTACGCGATGATTTACTTGGAGTTTTTGGAGATCCAGAGCTAACAGGCAAACCAGCCGGTGATGATCTACGCGAAGGAAAGCGCACTGTTCTTGTTGCAATGGCCCAAGAATCCATGAGTTCTGCAGATATTAAAGAGTTTGAATCTCACTTCGGTAAGGCCGATTTAGATTCAGCTGGTATTGAAAAATTACGTTCAATAATCACCGATAGTGGTGCACCTATGCACGTTGAAAATCTGATTACAGAGTTAACAAACACCGCTATTCAAGCACTTGATACACCGTCAATTGTGGAAGCATCTCGACAAGTTCTCAGTGAACTTGCAATTATTGCTACGAAGAGGAATCTCTAATGCCCAAGCGCGTCAAAGGACCTACCGATCATGTTGTAGTTGTCGGAGCAGGATTAGCTGGCTTAAGTGCGGCACTTCGCCTGGCAGGTGCTGGCCGCAAAGTAACTGTGATCGAACGTGAAAGCGTTCCGGGTGGTCGAAATGGATTGCTTAATAAAGATGGATACGCATTTGATACCGGACCATCTGTTTTAACAATGCCGTCTTTGATTAACGATGCATTTAATAGCGTTGGTGAAGAACTTAAAGATTGGCTCGAACTGACTCCTGTAAAACCTTTGTACCGTGCTTTTTATGCTGATGGATCACAAATCGATGTCCACGCAAATACCGAAGAGATGGAAACAGAGATTGCTCGCACCGTAAGCTCGAGTGAAGCAGCCGGATATCGTCGTTATGTTGATTTCGTTACCAAGTTATATAAGTATGAAATGAATGACTTTATCGATAGAAATATTGACTCTCCGCTTAATCTTCTCACTCCAAATTTGGCACGTCTGATTGCTCTGGGAGGCTTTAGACGTCTATCTCCAAAAGTAAATCAATTCATGAAAGATCCACGACTCCAAAAGGTTTACTCATTCCAAGCGATGTACGCCGGGGTGAGTCCACAGCAAGCACTCGCCATTTACGCGGTGATCGCATACATGGATTCAGTCAATGGAGTCTTTTTCCCTAAGGGTGGAATGCACGCAGTTCCTCGCGCCCTTGCAGCGGCTGCACAAAAGCACGGAGTCGAATTCATCTACAACACAAGTGTTGAAAAGATCGAAACTTCAAACTCTCGTGCAAAAGCAGTCATAACGAGTACTGGCCAACGCATTGAATGTGATGCGCTTGTACTAAATCCTGATCTGCCAGTTGCATGGCGTGAATTGCTTGGTAAAACTCCACTATCTGTTAAACGCCTTCGCTATTCACCCTCATGTGCGACTCTGCTCGTTGGTTCATCTAAAAAATATGCCCACGTAGCACATCACAATATTCACTTTGGCGATTCATGGGATGGCGTCTTTGATGAATTAATCAACAAAAAAACTCTGATGAGTGATCCCAGTGTGCTTGTAACGATTCCAACAAAAGATGACCCATCCCTGGCACCTGCAGGCAAAGAGTCGTATTACATCTTGTATCCGACTCCAAATTTAGATGCTGATATTGATTGGAAAAAACAAGCCGGTCCTTATCGCGATCACATGATTAAGACCCTTGAAGATCGTGGATACACGAATTTTTCAGAAGGAATTGAAACAGAGGTAATGACTACTCCCCTAGATTGGCAGGATCGTGGAATGGAACGTGGTGCGCCTTTTGCAAGTGCCCACACGTTTTTCCAAACAGGACCATTTAGACCACGCAACATGGCAAGTGGTTTTGAAAATGTTGTCTTCACAGGTTCTGGAACGCAACCAGGTGTAGGTGTGCCGATGGTATTAATTTCAGGTCGTTTAGCTGCGGAAAGAATTGTTGGTCCAGTTAAATAAATGAATGAGTTAGATGCCGCTGGAATCACTAACCCAGTACTGCGCGCTTCATATGAAGAGTGCAAACGTCTAAATTCACTGCACGGTAAAACCTATTACTTGGCAACGCTTTTATTACCAGCACACAAACGTCCCTTTGTTCATGCACTCTATGGATTTGCGCGTTACGCAGATGAAATTGTAGATGACCTCGCATCCGCACTCAGTGATGATGAAAAAGCAGAACACCTGAAAGCCTGGGGAGATTCAGTTCTGGCATCAATCTCTACCGGAGTAAGCACTGACCATGTAGGAGCAGCGCTTATTGATACCGTGCGTAGATTTAATATTCCCCAGCAACACTTTATAGATTTCCTACATTCGATGACTATGGATCTCACTGTAGGCACGTATAACACGTATGAAGATTTACTGGAGTATGTATACGGCTCTGCCGCTGTAATTGGATTGCAGATGGTCCCAATTTTGGGCCCACTTTCAGATAAAGCTTACGAACCTGCGAAGAAATTAGGAATTGCCTTCCAGCTCGCTAATTTTATTCGAGATGTTGGCGAGGATCTCGATCGTGGCCGTATTTATCTTCCACTCGATGAACTGGCACAATTTGGCGTTAATGAAGAGATGCTTTACGCCAGAAAACTTACTCCTGAAATAATTGCGGCGTTAAAATTTCAAATCTCTCGAGTTCGCCAACTGCAAAAAGAAGCTGAACCGGGCATTAAATTGCTTGAAGCATCTAGTCGTCCTTGCATAATGGCTGCAAGTACTTTGTACTGCGGAATCGTCGATGAAGTCGAAAAAATTGGATACGACGTATTTAATAAACGTGCGAAAACTTCGACGTGGCGAAGAATCCGGGTTGCATTACCAGCCTTCTTTCGCGCTATTGCTGCCAGATAAATATTTTCCTCCTATAGTTAGCAACGCGGGAGCCATTGTGGCTGAGAGGGTCTGAAATTCAGATCGACCGCTTGACCCGTCCGGTAATGCGGACGCGGAAAGGATTACAACAATGTCTACGATTTTATTTACTGCCTGGGGTTATGAAGTTTCAGTACTCGAATTCATCGCAGCACTCACATCATTTATCGGGGTGGGACTTGGTGTAACTGCCAAAAGAATCACATGGCCGTGGTGGGCACTTAGTAGTGCGCTCTACGCAATCTTTTTTTACCAAGCAGATCTCTTTGCTAGCGCAGCACTTCAAATAATCTTCATTGCTGCCGCCATTTGGGGTTGGTTTGGATGGGGGCCAAAAGGCGCGGTACCTTCAGCGCTATCGACTAAACACCGAGCATTGTGGGCCGCTGGTTTAATCATTTCATTTCTTGCACTCACACCCGTATTGAAAAATTTAGGAGCCGCTGCGACCTGGTCAGATGCCATAATTTTTCTTGGAAGTTTTTTCGCTCAAGCGATTATGGTGTACGAGAAATATGAAAGCTGGCCACTCTGGTTTGCAATTGATTTAGTCGGAACCATTCAATACGCAGTTTTAGGGTATTGGTTTACGGCGGTTTTATACGCAGCGTTCACTGTAATCGCATTAATAGGATGGAAGCGTTGGTATGAATCTCACCGAAGCGCTCACTGATTTATTTTCATCACCTGGTCCTCATGTACTTGCAATAGATGGACCAGCCGGTGGTGGGAAAAGTACATTAGCAAAAGATTTATTTCTATACTTCAGTACAACTCGCGAAGTAAATCTTCTAGGTTTAGATGATATTTACGATGGTTGGGACAATGCACTTGGTCACCAATTAACAAAAGACCTTGAAAGAATTGTGCAGGCTCATCTGGGTCAGAATGCACTTTCCATCGATATATACAATTGGATTACATCAAGTTTTTGCGAAGTCCGTGAGATTAAACCTAAGGAAATATTGATTTTCGAAGGTGTGGGAAGTGCGCAGGAAATCATCCGAGCTCACAATGCAATCACAATCTGGATGGATATCGATCCCCAACTTGGCATGGAAAGAGTTTTAGACCGAGATGGTCATCACATTGCCGAGCAAATGAAAGCGTGGCAAGTGTTACAGAGCCAACATTTCGCACAATCTGGTGCGAGAGAAAATGCTGATTTCGTTATCACCGCGGGTTGAATTGGGCGCGCCAAACACATGTATTC
>WLNM01000073.1 GCA_009699825.1 Actinomycetota bacterium | reverse complement strand
ATCAACCTGCAACTCACATTTATTGGTGGAGTTGCCATTGGCGTAATTGCACTTGGTTTAGCTCTGTTGCGCACAACGAAATCACCAACACTGACACCTTTTAGATTTCTAGCAACTGCATACGTTGATGTTTTCCGAGGTGCTCCACTTATTTTGATTATTCTCCTTGTTGGCTTTGGTGTACCCGCTCTTGGGCTTAAAGGCATATCTAGCAATGTAATTTTCTTAGGAACCGTTGCGGTCGTACTCACGTACTCGGCTTATGTTGCAGAAGTGATCCGAAGCGGAATTCTTTCCATACACCCAAGCCAACGTGCAGCAGCTCGCTCTCTCGGTTTATCTTCGGGCCAAACAATGCGATACGTGGTCTTGCCACAAGCAATCAGACGAGTTGTCCCACCTCTGCTTAATGACTTTGTATCGCTATTAAAGGACACTGGTCTTGTATCAATTTTGGGTGTTACCGATGCGGTGCGTGCTGCTCAAATAAATGCGAGTCGTACATTTAATTACACCCCGTACGTTGTTGCAGCAATTCTCTTTTTACTCATCACGATTCCAATGACTCGGTATACCGATAGAGCGATCAGACAACGCACGAATGCTCAGAGTTCAGAAGGGGCAATCTGATGAGCAATGTTTTGGAGCTAAAAAATGTCCGCAAATCATTTGGTGAAGAAGTTGTACTCAATAATCTCTCACTCGTCGTACCCGAACACACAGCGACCGTATTGATCGGAGCATCTGGTTCTGGAAAGTCAACCTTGCTTCGCTGCATTAATTTACTTGAAACTATTGATGACGGACAGATCCTTCTTGATGGGAAAGAGATTTCTGATCCATTGATAAATGTTGATGATGTCCGTCGTAAATTAGGAATGGTCTTTCAATCTTTCAATCTTTTCCCACACAAAACCGTTCTAGAAAACATCACACTTGCGCCAGTAAAAGTCCAAGGTAAGTCTGCCGAAGAAGCACGAGATGCCGCCAAGGCTCTTCTCTCACGATTTGATTTAGCAGACAAAGCTGATCAATATCCAGATCGTCTATCTGGCGGACAACAACAACGTGTTGCGATAATTAGATCTTTAGCTGTTAATCCTCGACTCTTATTACTAGATGAAATAACCTCAGCACTTGATCCGGTCTTAGTAAATGAAGTTCTCAGTATTGTCCGTGATTTGAAACACGACGGAATGACAATGGTTCTGGCCACTCATGAAATGGGATTTGCCACTCAAGTCGCCGACGAAGTCTGCTTTCTAGAATCTGGCAATATCCTCGAACGTGGCAGTGCCACCGCAGTTCTTCAAAATCCGACGAATCGCCAGACTCAAGAGTTTCTCAAACGCCTGCACCAAGCAGGAAGATTATGAAACCCCTTTTCATATAAAAAGATTTTTGGCAAAATAGCGCACATGAATAGCAAAGAAATCTGCCTTTCGATCTTAGATAAAGCGGGCATAGAAGTTAATGGTTCCAAGCCATGGTCAATTCATGTGCATAATGAAAAATTATGGGATCGCCTTATTTCCCAACAAGGTTTGGGCTTAGGCGAGTCGTATATGGATGGTTGGTGGGATTGCGAAGCAATAGATGAAATGCTCACCCGTTTACTTGAAATTAAAGTAACTAAAGAATTAAAGCCAGGAGCATCACTGATTGCACACGTAATAAAGTCCTCCGCTTTAAATCGACAGACTAAAAACAGAGCAGCATCTAACGCGAAACATCATTACAACATTGGAAATGATTTATATCAACGCATGCTTGATCCAGAGATGGCCTATAGCTGCGGTTACTGGGCCGACGCAAAGAATGTAAAAGATGCACAGTTAGATAAATTTGATTTAATCGCACAAAAGTTACATCTGGAACCAGGAATGCGAATCCTAGATATTGGATGCGGATGGGGTGGGTTTCTGCGTTATGCGGCGAAGAATTATGGAGTCACTGGAGTTGGAATCAGCCCTGCAGATAATCAAATCGCAATTGCCCGTGAGCGCAACGGGAAATTACCGCTTGAATATATTCAACAGGATTATCGCGATCTCAGTGGGTCATTTGATCGCATCGTCTCAGTCGGAATGATGGAGCACGTTGGACCAAAGAATTATGAAACCTTCTTTGACAAGTGCATCTCGCTCTTGAACCCAGATGGAATGATGTTGCACCACACCATTGCTTCAAATCTGACTAAGCAAGCCACCGACCTATTCTTTGATCGATACATTTTCCCAGGTGGTGTATTGCCATCTCTTAGTCAGATTTCTCGCGCTGTAGAAGAAAAAGTAATCATCGAAGATGTTCATAACTTTGGCCCTGATTACGATCTCACTCTATTGGCTTGGCATAAGAACATAAATAAGCACTGGAAAGAAATCCCACAATACGATGAGCGTTTTCGCCGCATGTGGAATTACTATCTATTGAGTTCAGCCGCTGGATTTAGAGCACGTCACCTCCAACTCTTGCAGGTTGTTTTTAGAACTTTCTCAGCACGTGAGACATATATAACTACCCGTTAGCGATAGAATTTTTCTAAGGAAACGAGGGAAAATATGTGTTCACAGGTGATGTGTGCCAATTGTAAAAAACCAACCTGGTCAGGCTGTGGTGAACACATAGAAGAAGCACTTTTTGATGTTCCAGAGCAAAATCGCTGTACGTGTTCACGATGAACGATTGGATTGCAGCAGTACAAAAAGAACTTGGGTTAAACGTCTCATTTGATACAGATGCAATTTTGGATGCCGCACGTGAAGCAGCCCATGCAACGGAACGTAAATCAGCTCCAATCACAACGTATTTAATGGGCGTTGCCGCGGCACAAGGTGCAAGCGCACAAGAGATTGCGGCAAAGATTGAGAAGTTAGCTAAGAGCTGGCCAAGGGCTACATGATTCAAGAAGCTCACTGGGAACAAGCCAGAAGTGAGGCGCACGGTTTTTGGAAAAAGTTACCTTCGGAAACAATCGTAATTGCTTCATGCGTTGATCGCACGCTTGCAACAGATGCGCTCGCCCTCGTAGACCTACCAACATTTCCAACATCTGCAATGGATGGCTATGCAGTGTGTGGCAAAGGGCCATGGAAAATAATTGGAGAAGTTAAAGCCGGATCGCCTATGAAGAGTGCGCTTAAAGATAAGAGTGCAGTAAAGATTGCAACAGGTGCTGTCATTCCAGAAAATACCTATGGAATTATTCGCTGGGAAAGTGCAACTCTTGATGGTGACATTTTAAGTGGCGACATAAAAGAGGGACAAGAGATTCGTCCTGCAGGATTGGAGAGTAAAAAAGGAGAAGTGCTTGCGGCAGCAGGAACAATTCTTAATCCGGGGTTAATTGGTTTATTAGCAGCAGCGGGGCATGACTCACTCGAAGTTGTTCGCATACCAAAGGCCACAATTATTTTGCTCGGTGATGAAATAGTTTTAGAAGGTTTGCCACACGATGGATTAGTCCGTGATGCACTTGGGCCACAACTTCCTGGCTGGCTGAATAAATTGGGAGTAGAAGTTATTGCGACACAGTATGTTTCTGACGAGTTAGAACTGGTGAGCAATGCTTTCGCAGAAGCCGCAAAAAATAGTGACATTGTTTTTACAACTGCTGGTACGGCAGATGGTCCACGCGATCATGTGCGTGCCGCAATTGCTGCGCTAAAAGGTGAGTTAATTATTGACCGCGTAAAAGTTCGTCCGGGACACCCCATGGTTTTGGCACACGTTAATAAAATTCCCTTTGTCGGCTTACCTGGTAATCCTCAATCTGCAATCGTTGCTCTCTTAACACTTGGCCAACCAGTAATTGATGCACTGATGGGTCGCAAAGAAGCCGAACTCGATCAAATCGTTACAGGCGATAACATAGATGTTTCAGAAGGATTTACGCGATTAGTTTTGGGAAATGTTGTTGATGGTTGGTTTGAAATGGGTGAGTATTTAGGATCTGCAATGTTGCGTGGCCTTGCACATTCAACAGGTTTTGCAGTGGCAGACAAATCTATGGAAGAAGGAGAAATGGTGGCGTGGTTGCCACTGCCTTAACGTTTGAAGCGGCGATAAACAATTACTCCAGAAATAGCAAGCACAATAACAACGCCTAAAATTACGAATTGAAATTCATCATTATCTTTACCTTGATGTTCTGGATTTTCTGGCCCTTCGTGCTCTTCATCTTCTGTAACCAGAGTTATTGAGTGATGGAATGCATGTGCTTGAGCAACTGGTGCAAAGCTGAGAGTGAGAGCAAGTGCAAGTCCAGCAAGAAATTTAGGCATGCCCTTAACCTATTACTTAATTGGTGGATTTACGAGATGGGCGCGATTTTGCCTTCTCATTGAAGTACATAAACCATCCAAAGAGCGCACTAATGATTAAGTAGGGCGCCATGCTTGCAAGTGCTGCAATAAAATCAATACCGGCTCGGCTAATTTTGATTCCGTCAGTAATTATCACGTTAACAAGAACCGTTGCGGCAAAAGCCAATGGTGGTGTAACAACGCTGACATAGCGAGTTCCTTTGCGACCAAAACGAACTCCACCAAAGAGTGCAAGGCACAAAACTATTCCAGTGACTATTCCAACACCACTTCGAATCCTGAGTTCTAGAAGAGTAAATGCGGCAATAAAGAGTGTTTGCAAAATGACAATACCTTGCTTCTTTAATCCCGGGCCAGATATTGCAACTCTATTTGAAGTTTCTGTGCTCATGCTTCTTCTTCATCCTCTTCGGCGTCTATGTAATCAATTTCTAGTGCTGCAGACTTAATGGCGCGAACTTCGTCATCAACATCTGGCAACACTCCAATCTTATTACTTCCACTGGAAACTCCCAATTGCATCATCTTTCGTGCAGGACGCATGATTGTCGTTTCAGCCGTTGCAATCACATCGTTATAAGCACGTTCCGCACTCTTTATACGATCTCCTAGAGTTGAAAGTTTGCTGTGCAGCGAACCAATTCGCTTAATTAGTTCACCGGCTAAGTTTTGAATCTCTGTTGCGTTTCGGGCTAAGTCATTACGACTAAATGCATATCCGACTGTGCGCAGGAGAGCCAACATAGTTGTAGGCGTTGCAATAGTTACGTGCTTAGAAAATGCTTTTTCAAGAAGTTGTGGATCAGCTTTCAAAGATTCGGAGAGAATGGATTCAAATGGTGCAAAGAGCACAACAAAGTCAGGGGAGTTTGAGACTCCTTGATAGTCACGCTTCGCCAGTGCGTCAACGTGCTTGAGTAAATCTTTAGCATGCAGAGCCATCGCGTCATGACGAGCATCGGGATCTTCCATATCTACGGCTTCTAGAAAGCGATGAAACGGAAACTTTGAATCGATAAATATTTGGCTGCCACCAGGAATTGCAATTGTGATGTCGGGACGAGAAATATCGGCTGAATCTGAACGCGAAGACTCTTGTCGTTCAAAGTGAACACCTTCGATTAGGCCCGCACTTTCTAGAAGAATTTCTAATTGCGTTTCTCCAAATTTTCCACGGGTTTGCGAATTAGATAGCGCACCTGCCAGTTTGGTTGCTTGCTCTAACAGAGATTGGTTTCCAACGCGCATAGATTCGATCTGCGTTTTAATCGCGGATTCGGCAGCAAATCTTTTGTTCTCAGCTTCTTGTGTTTGCGTGCTGAGAGTATTCATTCGCGCTTTTACATCGTTGAGTGCTTCATCTAGACGCACAGAATTATTCTGTTGTGTTTGGGCCGCAGATAATTGTTCGGTAAGCATCTTCACTTGTGCTTGCGCACCAACAGAACTGGCATTGGTTGCGCGAGATTTCAGGGTGGCGATGATGAATCCAAGGGCAATACCAATGGCAAGACCAATGAGAAGGGTCACGGTTGTGGCTGACATAGGCATATCGTGGCAGTAACCACTGACGAAGGCGCGTAGGCTCTACTCCTCGTGAGCCTCTCAATCGGAATCGTCGGTCTGCCAAATGTGGGCAAGTCCACCCTTTTTAATGCGTTGACTAAGAACAATGTTCTTGCCGCTAACTATCCCTT
>WLNM01000072.1 GCA_009699825.1 Actinomycetota bacterium | reverse complement strand
TTCCAAACGCGAACGACCCAGGTGCAATGTTTACAGCCATTACCCAGATTGGAACCGAGCTAGCCGTATTGATTTATTTTAGAAAAGATATCGTTCGAATTATTTCGGCTTGGTTTTCAAGTCTTCGCAGTAAGAGTGCCCGAAATCAAGATTCTCGAATGGGGTGGCTCATCATCGTTGGTTCAATACCGATAGTGATTATTGGTTATCTTGCTCAAGATTTCATTACAAATGAATTGCGTTCTCTCTGGATTATCGCAACCATGATGGTTGTTTTTGGTCTTGTACTCGGTGCAGCCGATCGATTTGGATCCAAAACAAAAGAACTCTCACAACTCAACGTGAAGCACGGAATCCTTTATGGACTAGCGCAATCACTCGCACTTGTGCCAGGAGTTTCACGTTCAGGTGCAACTATTGCAATGGGACGCTTCCTCGGGTACACACGAGAGGCTGCTCTTCGTTACTCATTTTTATTAGCGCTGCCTGCAGTATTTGGAAGCGGTTTGTACGAACTAAAAGGTGCGATTTCAGATAATCAAGTGGCGGTTTACTCATTAACTGAAACCCTCGTTGCAACTGCAATTGCATTCGTTATTGGATACTTAGTTATTGCTTGGTTGTTAAAGTTTGTAACGACCAAAAGTTTTGCTCCATTTATTATCTATAGAGTCATTGTTGGCACTACCGTGCTTATCTTGTTGGCTTCGGGCGTACTGCAACCATAATTGATGAATTCCGCGCGCCTCGAATCTAAATGGCTTGGCTTTCTCGTTGCTTGGCATATCCTTGAACATAGAAAGCAGTTGCCAAAACATTGGTACAACTCAAAACCACCTACGAAGGATAATTAATGATTAAGAAGATATCGGCTGAAATATTAGGTACGTTATTCCTTGGAGCCAGTGTTGTCGGCTCAGGTTTAATGGTTACTATCCTGACTCAAGATATTGCCCTTCAACTCTTTATCAATGCAATCACGACAGTTTTTGTGTTATTCCTAATCATCACACTATTTTCACCTGTTAGTGGCGCACACTTCAATCCCCTTGTAACAATTGTAGAACTGTTTTATAAGCGGATTTCAATCAAAGACGCCTTCTTTTATATTCTTTCGCAATTTATTGGAACATCGGCTGGTGTTGTTCTTGCTAATCTGATGTTTAATAGAACAGCCATTCAACAATCTACCTATGCTCGAAGTGGCAATTATCTGTTAATCGCAGAGGTTGTAGCCACGGCCGGATTGATTATGAGCATCTTGCTGCTGCGTCATCAAAATCGTGGATCAATGGCTGCCGTTATCGTGCCGGCTTGGATTGGGGCTGCCTATATTTTTACCTCCTCAACTTCCTTTGCAAATCCAGCAATCACTCTTGCAAGAACGTTAAGCGAATCATTTACGGGAATTTCAATAAAGTCAGTACCTTTGTTCATCGCAGCGCAATGCGTAGGTGCTCTTATTGGAGTCTTATTGACGCTCCTACTAACCGCAGGTAAAAAGGAAGAAGATGTCATCGCCTAAACCCACTGTTCTATTTGTTTGCGTTCATAACGCTGGGCGCTCACAAATGGCTGCAGGATTCATGATTTCAATCGGCGCAGGTCGTGTACAAGTTTTATCTGCAGGATCTGCTCCGAAGGATTCAATTAATCCGATTGCGGTTCAAGCAATGCAAGAAGTAGGTATTGATATTTCCAAGAACGTACCAAAAGTTTTAACACCGGAGGCGGTACAAGAATCTGATGCTGTTGTCACCATGGGGTGTGGCGATGCCTGTCCTTTTTATCCTGGCAAACGCTATGAAGATTGGGTACTAGATGACCCAGCAGGGCAAGGCATTGAGAGTGTGCGTGTGATTCGCGATGATATTAAGAAACGTGTTGAACAACTCTTATCCGAACTTCTTTCTTAATAAATATCAGCACAATAGACTCGTGCCATGAAGCGCTTTTTCACTCGTGTAGTCGCGCTCTTTACGAATCGCAAAATTTGGGTAAGGCAAATAGTCGTCGCAAGCCTGGCAGCAGGTGCTGCTTGGGTTATTGGTGAACAGGCATTTAAAGGTGGAGGATTAGTCGCTGCAATTATTTGCAGCTTGAGTATTCGCATTTCATTATATAAATCTGTACGTGAAGGATTAGGTCAAATTCTTGGTACCGCAATTGGAGCTGGAGTTGCGCTAACTACAGTTTATTTCTTTAATTTTGGAGTCGTCGCAGTAGCAACAACTGTCTTGCTCTGTTCAGTTGTAGCACGTGGACTTCACTTAGGCGAAGTAGCATCGGTGAACGTTCCAGTTACGGCTCTTATTGTTATCGGTCCAGGAATTAGTAGCAGCACAGCTGAAACCCGTTTATATTCCACTTTCATCGGTGCGGCAGTGGCAATAGTTTTCTCCTATTTTTCTCACGCCAATACACCAGCAGGGCGAACAATTGAACAGATCACAAGACTTGGAAAAAAATCAGCTGAACTATTAGGAACAATGGCAGAGGGTGTTGCAAGCGGATACTCACAAGATGATGCGGGTAAATGGTTAATGCGTGCGCGGATTTTGATTGAAGAAATACCGAATGTTCGTTCTCAGGCACTTGAGGCAAAAAAATATGCACGTTGGTCACCGCTTGCCGAAGCCGATGAGGCTGATGCGCTCTATTTGCGAGGTATCGCAATGGAACACACCGTGGTTCAAGTCCGCACAATCGCACGCACTCTCTTTGACTCAGCTGTTGCCGGAGGCGTAACACAATTTGCAAATCGACAAATCGGAAATGCGTTGTCGGCCTCAAGTTATGCAATATCTGCAAAAGTTGAATCAATCGAAAACCAGAGTGCAGGACAAAGAGCTCTCAACATAGCTGAAGAATTACGACTAGCAGCAGCAACTTTGGCTGAAGAACTTATTGCAGAAGATGATCGAATAGATCAAGAAGAATTTGTTCGAAATATTTCACTTGTATCTAACATCGAGCGCATCGCAGATTCGCTGGATGAAAGCTCGCCGGCACTTAGCGATGTGCAGACTCCAGGTGAGTCTGCGAATTCAAAGGTAATGAAAATTTCTCCAGTTACATTAGCAATGAAGTGGCCAAAACGTTTATGGTTTGCGTTGCGCAGATTCTTAAGGAGATAACTATGAGCATTCGCGAAGCACAACCTTCAGATGTTTCAGATATTTTGCGGCTGATAAAAGAGTTAGCAATTTATGAGAAAGCGCCCGATGAAGTTGTAGCAACTGAAAAACACTTAACGAATGCACTCTTTTGTCCCAATCCACACGTCTTTGCTCATGTTATAGAAGTAGATGAGCGTGTAGTTGGAATTGCATTGTGGTTTTTAAATTATTCAACATGGCAAGGTATTCATGGAATTTATTTAGAAGATCTCTATATCGAGCCGGAATATCGTGGTCGTGGATATGGGCTAGCGATGCTCAAGCATCTAGCCAAGATTTGTGTTGAACGTGGCTATGGCCGATTCCAATGGTGGGTATTGGATTGGAACACTCCTTCAATTGAGTTTTACAAATCCCAAGGCGCGGTTGCTATGGATGAATGGACAGTTTTCCGTGTCAGTGGCGATGATTTGAATAAACTTGGAACATGACTGCGCGCGTCCTATCAATAAACATCACATCCATTGTTCACCAAGGTGAGTGGACGGGTAGTGAAGGACGCACAGGGATAGATAAACAAAGCGTTAATGGGCCAATTGATTTTAAAAATAATGGTGTTGCTGGTGATCGTGTTATCGATACTAATGTTCATGGAGGATACGACCAAGCTGTGTATGCATACGCACAGGAAGATGCACAGTGGTGGGAAAAAGAAATTAGTGAGCAGATTTCAGCGGGTCGATTCGGTGAAAATCTGACCACGCAAGGGATTGATGTCACTGGCGCACTTATAGGCGAGCAGTGGAAAATCGGTTCAGTCATTCTTGAAGTTTCACAGCCACGCATACCTTGTCGGGTCTTTGCTGGATTTTGGAAACGTGCAACATTGATAAAGGAATTTACTCAAGCAGGTCGGCCAGGTGCCTATCTACGAATAATTCAAGAGGGTACTGCGCAGGCAGGGGATTCAATAGAAGTAATCTATAAACCAGATCACTCAATAAGTATTGGTGATTTATTTGCGGCTAAGAGCGGTGAACGGTCGAAAATAAATGACATTAAAGATGTACCGAAGTTATCTGATGATTTTAGGCAGTGGGCTGAAAAAATTGCTGCTACGCAAAATTAAGAAATAGCAGCAGCAATGGCCTGCGTATGCGCAGGCGTTGAACCACAACAGGATCCAACGATGTTGACGCCGAGTTCTTTCATCTCGGCAGCATGCCTAGCCAATTCATCAGGTGTTCCTTCGTAGATGAATGTGTCACCAACTAGTTTTGGCAAACCTGAATTCGATTGAGTAATGATGAAAACACCCTCTGGACGGGCAGCTACTAACTCTTGTGCAATCTGACGAATTTCATCTGTTCCGCGCCCGCAATTTGCACCAATAATTCGCACGCCCAGTGATGCAAGATGTGTCACTGCCATCGCGGGTTTTACACCCATCATTGTGCGCAAGTTTGTATCAAATGACATAGTCGCAATGATTGGCAAACCTGGTGCAACTTCTTTGGCTGCTTCGACAGCAGCTTCTACTTCAGCAAGATCGCTCATGGTTTCGATAAGAATTGCATCGATTCCACCAGCTACTAAACCTCTTATTTGTTCTGAAAATAATTCTTTCGCACTCTCTGGAGTCAGTGTGCCCATTGGATCCATGAGTTCTCCTGATGGGCCAATATCACCCATAACAAAGCAACCAGGGTGACGATCTGCAACTTTGCGTGCGATGGCAGCACCTGCGTGATTAAGTTCGATAACACGATCCGCCAAGCCATGTAGTTCAAGGCGCCCACGAGTTGCACCGAAAGTATTTGTTGTTAAAAACCTTGCACCGGCTGCTGC
The DNA here is from genome assembly GCA_009699825.1 of Actinomycetota bacterium. GTDB lineage: Bacteria > Actinomycetota > Actinomycetes > Nanopelagicales > Nanopelagicaceae > Planktophila. Next base: position 1,067 of record WLNM01000072.1, on the reverse strand, counting down.
ATACGCTTCAAGTACTGCTTCAATCTCTTCTGGTTTCTCAACATTCCATAATTCTGGAGCACCACCATCAGTTAATCCGCGTTCTTGTAACATTGTTCCCATTGCACCATCTGATGCAAGAACATTGTTGGCAAGTGCTTCATAAATCGCAGACATCGATGCTCCTATTTTAGTGAATTAAAGTGCAGGTTTAATTGCATCAAGAATTGCTTGTAACTTACTTTCAGAAAACTCTTCTTCCAAGGCTGCTGTTATGCGTGCCGCAAGATCTGCCGGAACTTCATCAGATGCCATCCAAGGGTCTCTATTCCAGCCGGATGTGTATGCATCAGCATCAATCTCGCCCATCCGCATTGCAGCTTCATCGATTGCCTCTTGAAAGCGTGCGGGCAACATAACCTTGATTGTGTCGGCGCCATCTCGAGCCATCACCATCGATGGAATCTCCCGCCATCGCATTATTTGGTATTCACTCATACTCAAAATCCTACCAACTCCGAATCTAATTGGACTAAGTATTAGGATTAGTACATGGCTTTCATTCGAAAAACTCCCAACGCAAAAGGTTGGTCAGAACTCGAACAGGTCAGTGAACAGCCACACGTTGGCGCCGAATTTCCTGCAGACTCCACACCATTATTGGTTATGCATCACCTATCTGACTTACATGTATGCGATGCACAGTCACCAATTCGCCCTGAGTTTCTAGATCGCTGGGCAGATCCTGATAGCCCGATACGCGATCAAGTAGGAACCATTGGCACCTATCGCCCCCATGCGATGTTGACGCCCCACGTAGTCGAATCAATGATTCAAGCGCTCAATAAAGTCACGGTTGGTCCGCTATCGGGACATCCAATTGATGCTGCAATCATTACTGGCGATACAACTGATAACGCACAACAGAATGAAGTGGACTGGTATTTAGCATTACTTGATGGATTAGAAATCACGCCAGATTCAGGAGATCTTTCAAAGTATGAAGGCGTCATGGATGATGGCGCCGATCATTACGACGTCAAATATTGGCATCCACACGGAACTCCCGAAGGTAAAGAAGATGATGA
>WLNM01000071.1 GCA_009699825.1 Actinomycetota bacterium | reverse complement strand
ATTTTGGCTGGTTTACTCTGGGTCGCAGGAGTCTCAGGAAAAATATTCACTGGCGTAACAGCAGCGGCTTTCTCGCTCGTAGCAATTGCAATTGCAACTGCACCGTATCGTGCACAAAGATTTTTAGTTGTTTTCAATCCATTTGCACCAGAAGATTATAAAAATGCAGGTTGGCAACCGGCGCATAGTCTCTTAGGTCTTGCAAGCGGTGGTTTTTTTGGTGTTGGACTTGGAGCCAGTCGACAAAAGTGGGGAAACCTTGCAGAAGCACATACCGACTTCATTTTTTCAGTTATCGGAGAAGAGTTAGGTTTATTTGGAACATTAATTATTCTGCTTCTTTTTAGCGCTCTAATATTTTCAATATTTAGAATTGCCCTTCACGCCAAAGATCCGATGTCTAGATATGCATGTGCTGGTATCGGTACGTGGATTGCATTTCAAACAATTATGAACATTGGTTCAGCAACTTCTCTCATTCCAGTTGTTGGCGTCACCTTGCCTCTGATTTCTTATGGTGGCTCATCACTTGTTGCTACATATTTTGCATTGGGTTTTGTTTTGGGAGCAGCACGACGAGATCCGGCTGCTATGGCAGATTTGAGAAAAGAATAAATGAAAACAATTATTTTGGCAGGTGGTGGAACTGCAGGTCACGTTGAACCAGCACTCTCAGTAGCGCACCAATGGATGAAAGAGAATCCGGGTGATAAGTGTATTTTCATTGGAACTGAACATGGGCTAGAAACTTCTTTAGTGCCTGCCGCAGGTTTTACTCTGCGCACTATTAATAAAGTTGCACTTGCTCGAAAATTTTCTCCTTCTCTGCTGTTAATGCCTTTAAATTTATTTAAGGCTGTTGTACAAGCGCGATCTATAATTAAAGGCGCTTCCCTTCTCATTGGTTTTGGTGGCTATGTCAGTGCTGCTTCCTATTTGGCAGCGAAGTCATGCGGTGTTCCTATTGTTATTCATGAAGCAAACGCTCGACCTGGTATTGCAAATCGTTTAGGAGCGCGTTTTACATCAGCATTGGCAATTTCAACTCCCGTAGAACGAGGTGTTTTTAGTCGTGCCTTGATTACAGGAATGCCACTAAAGAATTCTATTACTGAAATCCTTGCAAATTCGCATGCGGATTGGAGTGTGCTACGAAGTTCAGCAAAGAGAAAATTAGGCTTCGATGATGCGATGCCATTGGTTTTGGTTCTTGGTGGATCTCAAGGTTCACAGATTATGAATACAGTCATTGAGCAATCGCTTTCATCGCTACTAGAAAAGAAAATACAAGTGATGCACTCTGTAGGCAGGAAAAACGCTCTACCTACTGCGCAATCTGGTTACCAACCTCATTCATATATTGCGGATATGGCTACGGCATACCTTGCTGCCGATTTGATAATTTCTCGATCAGGTGCGGTTACGTGTTCAGAATTTGAAGCACTAGGCAAATTTGCTTTGTTTATTCCACTTGCAATCGGCAATGGTGAGCAACTTCCAAATGCGCAGCACTTAGCAAATCTTGGGCGAGCACGTGTTATCTCTCAAAAGGAGTTCACTTCATCGTGGCTATTAGCCAATATCGATGCATTGATTACAACTTCCAGAGCCCGTGGTGCCCAAGTTTCCACAGTAAACAGCGCAGCCCATGAGAAGATTACGTCTCTCATGCAAAACGTGCTGAGTTCTCACTAGGGGAGTAAAAAATGTTTTCACTCTCCGATATACCATCAAAGAAACTTCATTTTATTGGTATAGGTGGAGCTGGTATGAGTGGGTTAGCTCGGATAGCCCTGACCCACGGTGCACAGGTAAGTGGATCTGACGAAAAAGATTCTTCAGTGCTTGCGGCTTTATCAGCACTGGGTGCCACGGTCTATTCATCGCATAAAAATTCGCAAGTTATTGGTGCAGATCTTGTTATTTACTCAAATGCAATTTCGAAAAATAATGCTGAAATACTCCAAGCCACAGAATTAGGTATACCTATCTATACACGTGCGCAAGCACTTGCTCTGCTCATGAGCGAATCAATCAGCATCGCTGTTGCAGGTACTCACGGCAAAACAACCACATCATCCATGCTGACCGTTGCTCTTCAAGCCTGCGGAGTTGATCCATCATTTGCTATAGGTGGAACCATTAGTGCATCAGGCTCAAATGCACATCGAGGAACCGGCGAATATTTCGTAGCCGAAGCCGATGAATCTGATGGTTCATTTATTGAATACAAACCTTTTGGTGCCATTGTTACCAATGTCGAACACGATCATGTTGATTATTTTGCGACGCCTGCCGATGTCACTCAAGCCTTTGATGATTTTGCAGCCACGATTTCGCAAGACGGATTCTTGGTTTACTGTGCAGATGACTTTGGTTCACTTGAATTAGGCAGAAAAATGAAGAATATTGTCTCAATTTCTTACGGTGAAAATTCAGAGAGTGATTTACATATCGATCAGGTCGAGCTTGCAGCCAAGACTTCTCGGGCGCGAGCACTATGGAAAGGCAAATCAATTGGCCATCTCGAACTCAATGTTCCAGGTCGCCACAACATTGCTAATGCTGCAGCAGCTCTTGCAGTTGGGTTACACCTAGGTTTGCCTTCTGCGGGGTTACTAGCGGGCTTAGCTTCATTTGCTGGCACTGGCCGACGCTTTGAACTAAAAGGAACGGTTCACGGCATAAGAGTCATTGATGATTATGGACATCACCCAACTGAAATTAGAGTCACATTGGATGCAGCTAGAAGATATGCAGGAGATGGTCGACTCTTAGTTATTTTTCAACCGCACAGATATTCGCGCACGCAAGCATTTATGTCCGATTTTGCATCTGCACTTTCGCTGGCGGATTCAGTGATCTTGCTAGAAGTTTACGCCGCAAGTGAAAGGCCAATAGCAGGAGTTAGTTCAGAGATTATTGCCCAATCAATGGAGAATGGAATTTACATACCAAACTTTGTAGAAGCCACTGAAGCAATCATTGAAATGGCTAAACCAGGAGATGTCATCATCACTCTAGGAGCCGGTGATGTTTCATCCCTTGCTCCGATTATCGTTGATGGATTAACTAAACGTTTTCTTAACAATTAATCTATATATGCCTCGCATCATCAAAATCCTTATAGCCTCAATTCTTATTGCGGGGCTGACGTACTTATTGGGTTGGTCACCTGTGTTTACAACAAAAAAAGTTCAATACATTGGAATCACAGATGCGACTCAGATTTCTGCAGTAGAAAAAGAGATTGGAAATTTGGTTGGGATCAAACTTGCACGGATCGAACCCCGCCAGATCGCCAATGCCATTAAAGATATTTCATGGGTAGCCCAGGCCGATGTTTCACGTAATTGGTTGAAAAATTCTGTAGTCATTTCAGTGAACCCTCGAATCCCAATAGGTGCATTTGGTTCTCGCTATATTGATTCCACAGGCGTGATCTTCGAACCAGTGGGGATCAGAGTTGATGTGCCTGTAGTTATTGCACCGAATTCAGAAATTGGTCTCGCAGCTGCAGAACTCTTTGCAGCCTTACCACAGGATTTTCGCCAGGGCGTGGTCTCGCTGACGGCCCGTAATGATGGTGATTTCAGTATGGCCATCCAAGGCATAGAGAAAGTACTCACTCTTCGATTTGGCAGTGCTGATGAAATAGAAGTAAAAATCAAAGTATTTAAAGCACTTATGGCTCTTGAAGAAAATAAAAACATTTCAACGATTGATGTTTCGGCGCCCCATGCGCCAATTGTTAAGTAAAAAATAACTTCAAAATAACTTCAAAATAATTCGTGGCGATGTTTGCTTACGGAGTTGTTTCGCTTTACTTTCACCTCACGAATAAGAGAGAACACTAAATCTCAACTCGAGGTTTACCGTTCTCAAGGAGGAATACCGTGGCTTCACCGCAGAATTATTTAGCTGTCATCAAAGTTGTTGGCATTGGTGGCGGTGGAGTTAATGCAATCAATCGAATGATTGATGTTGGACTTAAAGGTGTTGAGTTCATTGCAATTAATACTGATGCGCAACATTTATTAATGAGTGATGCTGATGTGAAATTAGATATCGGTCGCAAATCAACTCGTGGACTTGGTGCAGGTGCTGCACCTGAAAAAGGTCGCGAAGCAGCACTTGATCACATTGATGAAATTGAAGAAATTTTACGCGGTGCAGATATGGTCTTTGTTACCGCAGGTGAAGGTGGCGGAACAGGTACAGGTGGTGCACCGGTTGTTGCAAAGATTGCGCGCGAAATAGGTGCACTCACGATTGGTGTTGTTACTAAGCCATTTAGTTTTGAAGGAAAGATTCGCTCAGCACAAGCAGATGAAGGTATCGAAGCGCTTCGTTCTGAAGTAGATACTCTGATTGTTATTCCAAATGATCGCTTACTTGCAATCTCTGATCGCTCTATTACTGCAGTTGATGCATTCAAGAGTGCGGATCAAGTTTTACTTTCTGGCGTGCAAGGAATCACAGAAATCATTACACAGCCCGGTTTGATTAACCTTGACTTTGCAGATGTTAAAACTGTTATGACTGGTGCAGGTTCTGCTCTTATGGGAATCGGATCAGCTCGCGGTGAAAACCGTGCAATACGAGCTGCAGAGTTAGCAATCTCAAGTCCATTGCTAGAAGCATCAATTGATGGTGCGATGGGCGTACTGCTTTCTGTTGCCGGCGGTTCAGATCTTGGCTTGTTTGAAATCAATGAAGCGTGCGAACTCGTACAAGCTGCGGCCCATCCCAATGCAAAGATCATCTTCGGAACAACTATTGATGACGCCCTAGGCGATGAAGTTCGTATCACTGTCATTGCAGCAGGTTTTGATGGGGGAGAACCAAAGAAGGTTTCAGTTCCTGTCATTAACGCAGCAACTTTGGCTGGTAATGCCAATCCAGTTGCAAGTAATGATCCATTAGCAGTTGCACTCGATCTTGAATCTGATTTCACGCCTCGTCCTCGCGTTACCTTTGAAGAACTTGTTGCCGAAGATGAAATTGATGTTCCAGATTTCATGAAATAGCAGTGAGCTTTACATTCTTTACAGATCGCCTTGGTGGATTTAGCCAAGGCGATTTTTCTTCCCTCAATTTAGCGCTACACGTTGAGGATGATTCTTCAACAGTTCTTCGCAATAGAGAATTAATAGAAAAAAATCATGGCACCACCGTCTACATGAATCAAGTTCATGGCAATGCGGTTGAAGTTATTTCGCAGCACTTAGATGCCAGCCCAACGTGCGATGCATTAGTAACAGCAGTCCCCGGAATTACTCTGGCGGTTTTAACCGCAGATTGCATTCCACTTTTGCTCGCCAGCGAAAAAGTAATCGCTGCCGTTCATGTTGGTAGGCGCGGCTTAGTCAATGGTGTAGCTATAAAAACTATTGAGAAGATGCGCGAATTAGGGGCTTCATCAATTTCGGCCCATATTGGACCCTCAATTTGTGGCACATGCTATGAAGTAGATGAAAGAACTTTCAACGAAGTTGTCGCCCTGCACCCATTGGCCGCCTCTCGTACCTCTCAAGGCACACTTGCACTCGATCTGCCGCGGGCATTAGTTGCAGTTCTCGAACAATTTTCACTTTCGAGCACCATCGAATTGCGGTGCACTATGGAGGATCCAAACTTTTTTTCTTACCGTAAATCCCAACGCACTGGTCGTCAGGCAGGTTTAATTAGATTATGACTTCGCGCTATGACGAGATTGCTAGCAACTTAAATGGCGTACTCGAGCGGATTAAAAGCACGGCGCAATCGTGTGGCCGAAATCAAGATGAAATTACTCTGATTGCCGTAACAAAAACTTTTCCAGTCAGCGATGTTCATATTTTGGCTAGTTTGGATGTTCATCATTATGGTGAAAATAGAGATGGCGATGCAGCACCGAAAGCATCAGCAGTTCCGGGGACATGGCACTTTCAAGGCCAGATTCAGAGTAATAAATTGAAATCAATTGCTTCATGGGCACATGTAATTCATTCACTCGATGAAGAACGACACATCACAGCTCTTGATAAAGTGGCGATTCATCGCATCGGAGTATTCCTGCAAGT
>WLNM01000070.1 GCA_009699825.1 Actinomycetota bacterium | reverse complement strand
CGGCGGCGGCATATGGTGAACCAGAATCTTCTCCTGTTTCCGAAAGCGCACAATGTGCTCCAACTAATCCCTACGGTGAAACTAAGTTAGCGATTGAACGTGACTTATCGACAGCAGCATTGACTCAGAATCTGGCTGCAGTGTCATTGCGTTATTTCAACGTCGCTGGCGCGCTCCAGACTGATCGTGGATGGCTTGCAGAACGCCATGATCCTGAAACACATCTGATTCCGAGTGCACTTCGAGCAAGCACAGAGTCACCTCTGCAAATTTTTGGTCGCGATTGGAATACTCCTGATGGAACGTGCATCCGCGATTATGTTCATGTCATCGATCTAATCGATGCGCATATGAGAGCGCTGAAATATTTGACGGATTCGACTCATCATATTTTTAATATCGGTTCAGGTGCTGGGTATTCAGTTGCAAAAGTTATAGAAGCAGTTTCTCGTGTGAAAAATACGCCACCACCAACTGTTGATGCGCCTAGACGTTCCGGAGATCCCGCTGTACTAGTTGCCAATATAGATAAGGCAGAGATGCTTCTTAATTGGAGGCCAGTGAGAACTTTAAATCAAATGGTTGAAGATACTTTTAAAGCTAGTTAATTGGCTTGATTTCTATAACTTCAACGCCACCTATTGAACTAAGAATATTCAAAAGATCAGTCGGATCATTGCCAGGAATAGCAACAGTCATATCGTCATAACCTTTACCAGCTTCTGATTTAGTCACTGTGAGTTCGCGAATATCTCCCCCAGCAAAACCAATCGCAGATGCCAAAGCACCAAGTGAACCCGGTTGATCAGGTAGGGAAATAGATAAACGAAAGAGTGCCATGACTACAGATTATCCATTAGAAGGTGCTTTGCCCAATTTAACGGTGTACGTCTTTGTTCCGCCACCATTTGGTAAAGCAACTGTGACAGAAATTGTTGTGCCCGGTGCGTAAGAACGAATGCGAACCTTTGCACTTACCTGATCAGTAACTCGCTGGCCACCAATTGATTTAATTACCGAACCTACAGGGATACCAGCTGTTTCAGCTGCTTCACCCGGTGTGAGTTCAAGAATCAATGCACCGATTCCGGTGTATGTATTATCGAAATACACGCCGAGAAGAGGCCGAGTAGAAGTATGTGAAGGTGTCGTAATAATTTCATCGATCACACGCTTTGCCTCTGTAATTGGAATTGCAAAACCAAGACCGATGCTTCCACTTGTTCCACCGGATGAAAGTGTGGCAATTGCTGAATTAACACCAATAATCTGACCTTGCGAATTAATCAGAGCACCACCTGAGTTACCTGGATTGATGGCAGCATCGGTTTGAATTGCATTTACAAAAGTTTCCTGACCAACATTTCCTGCAGAGACAGGACGGTTGAGTGCAGAAATAATTCCTGTTGTTACTGTAGAAGCTAATCCAAGCGGTGAACCAATTGCCATTACAGGTTCGCCAACAACTAATTTTGTTGAATCTCCAAGGTTAAGAGCTGCAAGGTTTCCCTTATCGATTTGCAAGACAGCAACGTCATACGCCTTATCCCGCCCAACAATGGTTGCATCAATTTGGTCACCATTTGAAAATTCGACCGTAATTGTTCCAGATTCAGAGGCGACGGCATCAATGACATGATTATTAGTAATGATGTACGACGAAGAACTATTTGACTGATAAACCCAGCCAGATCCTGTTCCGCCACTTGTCGCAGTTTCAACTGCGATTGACACTACAGAAGGTGTAACAGTTGCTGCAATATTTCGCACATCAAAACCATTTACCGTTAGTTCAAGGGGAGAACGACCCTTTGCACACTTGCCATTTGCAGATACATAAAGTGCTTTTGTTTTGTTATCAACACATGCTTTGACGCCACCGGTGTTATTGATTTCAGCTACAGCGATTCCACCAGCAACACTTGCACCGAGTGCAAAAGCAACTACGATATTTATGCTTGTTTTTTTCATTTACGCTTGAACTATCCAATCCTTTTGAATTGATACTTTTATTTTATCTAGTGGACGTTTTGGTGGTCCTGCAACGACTTTGCCTGATTTAAAGGGATCAAAGGATCCTCCATGGCAGGGGCACACAAGTTTTTTACCAAGAGGAGCAACCGTGCAACCTAGGTGCGTGCAAATTGCGGAGTAAGCAAATACCCCACTCTTAGTGCGAAAGAGAAATGCAGGTGCACCATTGGCTGCGACAAATTGAGTGTTAGAACCGATAGGAAACTTTGAAACTTTAACGATTTTTTTTGGTGATGCTGCTATTGCAGTTTGAGTGCGGCCAAATAAAAGTGCACCTGCGACAACTGAAATGCCACGTAAAAATCCTCTTCGATTCATATTTTAAGTTCCAATCGATGTGTAATGCTTAAAGTAAACATAAAGCCTGAGAAAAGCCTGAGAAAGATCTGCTCCCTGACTTGGATTCGAACCAAGAACCTGCCGGTTAACAGCCGGCTGCTCTGCCATTGAGCTATCAGGGACTATTCGCTTTTCGCGAAGAGTTACGAGCGCACACTCTAGCGCACAGCGCGGGAGTGGTCTAAATCGAAAAGCCCCTACAGCCCGCCAAGGGCGAGATCGTGCAAGGTGCGTCGAGTGCTTTCGAGGGCAACAAGTTGGGCAAAAGCCGCGTTGTATTCCGCTTCATTTTCAACTGGGTTGAGTCTTTGCAAACTTGATTTAAGTTCTGCAATTGCGCGAGAGACAGCTACTTCGCGCAATCGAGCAATAATGCTTGCGACGTAATGCTCTGTGATTTCTCCATCTGCGCGTATTGGTTCGACGTTTAATTCAGTAAATAGTGATTTCATATTTTCATTTGTGATTTTATCTATTGTCAACGCAGAGTTATCAGGTGCCATCTGATCAATCACCGCACGAAGTTCTTGATATGCAGGATGGGTAAATGCATTTACTTCTAAATCATTAAATGATGTGCAGAGTCCTGGTTCCTGAACTCGTGCTTTCAAAACTTCACGTTCTAAAATCAATCGCGGTTCTTGCGGGTCTGGACGCCAATCTTGTGCAACAACTTCTGGCGCAGTTGGGTCAACGCTTACTTGTGGAGTTTTCTTCATGGCTGTTGCAACAGCAGCAGAGACTTGTTCGACTTCAACACCGAGCCAACCAGCAAGAGAGCGTGAATACTCTGGGCGCAAAGACTTATCTCTGATTTGTGCGACAAGGGGCGCAGCGGCATTGAGTGCACTGATGCGACCCTCAGGAGTTGTCAGAGTGTATTTCGCTAACTCTGCACGGATTGCAAACTCAAAGAGTGGAACACGACGTGCAATTAAATCTCGAAGTGCTGCATCACCTTTATTTTGGCGCAGATCGCAAGGGTCTAGTCCATCTGGTTCGACAGCAACAAAGGTTTGCGTAACAAATTTTTGATCATCGCTAAATGCGCGCAGTGCTGCTTTTTGTCCTGCGGCATCACCATCGAATGTAAAGATTACTTCTCCGCGAAATGCATCATCATCCATTAACAATCTACGCAAGATTCGAATGTGGTCGGCGCCAAATGCAGTTCCGCATGTTGCAACGGCGGTTGTAATTCCGGCTAAGTGTGCGGCCATGACATCTGTGTAACCCTCAACAATTACTGCTTGACGTTTCTTGGCAATTTCTTTCTTTGCTACATCTAAACCGTATAAAACTTGGCTCTTTTTATAGATCGGAGTCTCGGGCGTATTGAGGTATTTGGGACCTTGGTCTTCTTCATCACTTGCTAACTTTCGCGCGCCAAAACCAACAACATCGCCTGTAATGTCTTTAATCGGCCAGGTCAGGCGATTGCGAAAACGATCTATTGGTCCGCGCTGACCCATTTTTGATAATCCAGCAGTTTCTAGTTCATCGATTGAAAAACCTTGTGCACGTAAGTGTTTAGTTAGAGAATCCCAATCATCAGGTGCAAATCCAACACCAAATAGTTTGCAGGCATCTTTATCAAATCCGCGCTTCATCAGAAGATCACGACCATGGGCGGCATCTAGTGAAGTATTGAGTTGTTCTTGGTAATACGTTGCTGCTGCCGCGTTTGCCGCAATTAAACGCGAACGCATTCCGGATGGAACAGATGGTCCAGATGAATTTTCTTCATAACGAAGTGCGTATCCGATGCGATCTGCAAGACGTTCGAGAGTTTCAGTAAATGTCAGGTGATCCATCTTCATGAGAAATGAAATGACATCGCCACTGGCTTGGCAACCAAAGCAATGATAAAAACCTTTGCTAGGTGTTACGTGAAACGATGGAGATTTCTCGTCATGGAATGGACACAAACCTTTTTTCTGTCCGCCACCTGCTGATTTAAGTTGAACATAATCTGCAACAACTTCATCGATTGGAACGCGTTCGCGAAGATAGGTGACATCTTCATCTTTAATGCGTCCGCTCATATGCGCACTTTAGCGATTTTGAGTCAGGCGAGCATGCAGGGCGTATGCACCCGGGTCAGTCAGCGCGGCAATCTGGTCAATTACAACACGAAGGCGCTGGCCATCATCGGCAGCGTGATTCCAATCATCGATAAAAATTGCGTCGAGTGCTTTCGGTGCGCTCTTGTATAGAAGATCCACTAATTCAACAATGACAATTTTCTGCTTTGCATATCGCTCTTGTGATTCTGCTGCGCGAATTAAATAGTGGCCTGCAATCGCTTTCAAGAAATCAACTTCAATGAGTTGTTCTCGAGGAATCTCAAGATTTGCGCCGTATCTTGCTAATGGCTGATCACCATAAATCGCACGTGTCTTGTTTTCAACGGCTAAAACAAAGCGACCAATTAACTGACTTGTTGAATCCTTTAGACGAGCAAGAGAGCGGTGGCTTCCGCTGTAATTAATTGGCCAGCAAGATAATTCCTGCAGACGCACTAGCGCTTCAGTTGCCTCAGCTTTTGTTGCATTGCTTCCGTAATCTTCTCTCATGCACTCATAAATGGCATCAAAGTCGTCTTCGAATGTTCGCACATGGACTTGGTTTGCAACGATTGCATCTTCTAAATCGTGAACTGAATAAGAAACATCATCAGACCAATCCATAATTTGAGCTTCGATGCAGCGTTTTCCTTCTGGTGCATCTGCACGCATCCACTTATAGATTTCTACGTCATCGTCATAGACACCAAATTTGCGTGGATTAGTTGCGCGTTGCCACGGATATTTAGTCGCTGCATCAAGGGATGCGCGTGTGAGATTTAATCCGATTGATCGACCATTGGCATTAACTGTCTTTGCTTCTAGGCGAGTAAGTAATCTGAAACTCTGCGCATTACCTTCAAAACCACCACAACTCTTTGCAATTTCGGCCAATGCTTCTTCGCCGTTGTGACCAAATGGTGGATGTCCTAAATCATGTGCAAGACAAGCGGTATCCAATAAATCAGGATCTGCACCGAGTGATTCTCCAAGTTCGCGACCAATTTGCGCGCATTCAAGTGAGTGCGCCAACCGTGTGCGCTGAAAATCATTTTCCCAAGGAACTGCAACTTGTGTCTTTGCTGCAAGACGACGAAGTGAGGCGGAGTGAATTACGCGAGCACGATCTCGCATAAATTCTGTACGTCCGGCGCGCTTTGCTGGTTCATCCAGGAAGCGCTCGTTATCACGATCGCTATAAACGCTCATGAAACAACCTTATCGAGAATTTTGTTCGCATCTAAATGGTCGCTGATATTTATTCCAAAATGACCAAGGGTTATGTAAGCCAGATATGCGCCTGATTCGCGTAGCAAATATCTTTTGCTCGAATTACGGAGCGAATTCGGACCAAACTGCACGGGAGAACACGTTGCAATTAAACCGCGATCATTTGCCATCGTCATTGAACGACGACAGTGATATGGATCTGTTGCAATGATGACGTCTTTTATTTCGCGCTTTTTCATCTCTCGTACATACGCTTTTGTACTTACCAATGTGTCACGACCAGTTTCAAGTGCGACTATGTTGCGTGCAGGAACTCCGGCAGAGACAAGCCATACTTTTCCAGAAGCTGCTTCAGTTGTGCGATCTCCCGGAGCTTTTGCACCAACAGTAATAATTAGTGGAGCAAGTCCTAAATCATAAATTCTCTT
>WLNM01000007.1 GCA_009699825.1 Actinomycetota bacterium | reverse complement strand
CTGGTATTAAAACTTTCCAACCAAATTGCATGAATTGGTCGTAGCGCATACGTGGAAGTGTTCCGCGCAACCAAACGAATATGAAAAAGAATCCAGCCACTTTTATAAAGAACCAAATAGCAGTGAACCAACCACCAAGCCATGCTTCGGTAAAGCCAAGACCTGGAGGTGCGTGATATCCACCAAGGAAAAGTGTCGTGGCAAGTGCTGAAACTCCAACGATGTTTACGTACTCAGCCAAGAAAAATAATGCGAATTTAAGTGATGAATACTCTGTATGGAATCCACCAACGAGCTCGCCCTCTGCTTCTGCCAAGTCAAATGGTGCACGGTTAGTTTCGCCAACCATTGAGATTGCATAAATTACAAATGAAGGAAATAGAACAACTACGTACCACCACTTATCTTGCGCAGCGACAATGTCAGATGTAGACATCGATCCTGAGTAGATAAATACTGAAACTAGTGAGAGTCCCATAGCTACTTCATAAGAAATAACTTGTGCACTCGAACGAAGTCCGCCGAGTAGTGGATAAGTAGAACCTGAAGACCAACCAGCAAGAACAATTCCGTAAACACCAACGGAAGCAATGGCTAATACATAGAGAACGCCAACTGGAATATCTGTCATCTGCATGACAGTTTCATGTCCAAATAAAGTAACTGGGCCAGTAACAGGAATAACTGCGAAAGCCATAAAGCATGTTGTTGCACTAATGATTGGCGCGATAACGAAAATGATTTTATCTGCCGCTGCTGGAATCAAATCTTCTTTAAGAGCTAACTTAACGCCATCGGATAATGATTGAAGTAAACCAAGTGGACCAACTCTGTTTGGACCTGGGCGCTCTTGCATGCGAGCCACAATGCGACGTTCTGCCCAAATTGCTAAAAGTGTAAGAACTACACACGTTGCAAAAACAAGAAGGCCTTTAACAGCGATTATCCAACCTGGATCAGTTGCTAATAACTCTGCAGTACTCATGCCTTCACCACCTTAACTACGCCACCGTGTGCGTTACCAAGTTTGGCAAGTAGTTCTGAGCCGCGAGAATTACGTGGTGCCCATACGGCGTCGTCATGAATATCTTCGACAAGTACTGGCAATACAACGGAACCTTGTGCATTTGATATTGAAATCTTGTCACCAGTAGTAACGCCTATAGATGTTGCGCGCTTTGGTGAAATAACTGCAATTGTTTGGCGTGCAGTTCCTGCAAGATTTTCTTCGCCTTTTTGCAGAGTTCCTAGATCGAGCAAGCGGCGCCAAGAAGTAATGAGCGCCTCATCTGCTGCAAGTGTTGCTGCACTGCGTTCAGGAGTTGCAGTAAATGTTGCGCGTGCGCCATCCCATGGACCGAGGGACGCAATTTCGCGGGAAGCTGCAGAAACAGTTCCTAGTGAAATAGTTTTTCCGAGTGCATCAGCAATCATTGAAAGAATTCGAACATCACTTCGGTTGAGCGAATCTGCAACTGCAGCATCAAATGCGCGTGCGCTGCCTGTCCAGTTAAGGAACGATCCACTCTTTTCTGTTACTGCTGCAACTGGCAAAACAACATCTGCACGTTCTGTAACAGAACTTGGCGCGATTTCTAGTGAAACAACGAATGCTTTTTTGAGCGCTGAGAGAGTTTCTGATGTGTTATCGAGATCTAGTGGATCAACACCACCCACAACGAGTGCGTTAAGTTCGCCAGAGTTAATTGCAGAGATAATTTCTTTAGTAGAGCGACCGACAGTTGTTGGTACTGATGCGACAGACCATGCACTTGCTAAATCAACGCGAGCAGCAGCATCTGTTACTGGGCGTCCACCTGGAAGAAGATTTCCGATAGCACCTGCTTCGAGTGCGCCACGTTCTCCAGCACGACGTGGAATCCATGCAAACTTTGCTCCAGATTGTGCGGCAAGGGCTGCAACAGCAGATAGTGCACCGGCGCTTTCAGATGCACGTTCTCCGACCAAAATAAGTGATTGAGCAGTTAGTGATTGTGAAGCAATGGCAGCAGCTTCAGAACCTGGTGCAACCTTTACAAAAGTTGCTCCAAGTTTTTCAACACCAATTGAAAGTTTTGTTCCTATCGATGTAACTTTGAGTTTGCGCTTTTTGACTTGCTTATTTAATCGCAAGAAAACAATTGGTGACTCTTCTTCGGGTTCGAAACCAACTAGAAGTACGTGATCTGCCTTATCAATATCTTTATATGTTGCATGTGATCCAACAACGTGCGCTGCTAGGAAATCGCGCTCTTCATCAGAAGTTGCGCGTGCACGGAAATCAATATCATTCGTGCCCAGTGCAATGCGAGCAAACTTGCTATAGCCATATGCATCTTCATACGTTGAACGACCGCCAACTAGAACCGCAGCTTTTGCTCCAGATAAACCAGCGGCAGCGGCAGCAATTGCTTCTGGCCATGAAGTAACAACTAATTCACCTGTTGACGTGCGCACCATTGGTTGTGCAAGTCGATCAAGGGCTGTGATGTATTTAAATGCCCAGCGACCCTTATCGCAGTTCCACTCTTCGTTAATTGTTGGGTCATCACCGGCAAGGCGGCGAAGAGTTTTTCCACGACGAACATCTGTGCGCATATCGCAGCCCGATGCGCAGTGTTCGCATGCAGAAGGAGTTGAAACTAAATCGAATGGACGTGCACGGAAACGATACGTTGCACTTGTTAGTGCTCCTACTGGACAGATCTGAATCGTGTTGCCAGAGAAATACGATTCAAATGGTTGTTCTTCGTAAATTCCAACTTGTTGGAGTGCGCCACGTTCGTTGAGAGTAATAAATGGATCACTCGCAATTTGTTCTGAGAATCGTGTGCATCGCGCACAAAGAACGCAACGTTCCCGATCAAGAAGTACTTGTGAAGACAAATTAATTGGTTTTTCAAATGTGCGCTTTGTGCCTTCAAATCGAGACTCTGCTTGACCATTGCTCATCGCTTGGTTTTGAAGTGGGCACTCTCCACCCTTGTCGCACACTGGACAATCAAGTGGGTGATTAACAAGAAGTAATTCCATAACTCCACGTTGTGCTTTTTCAGCAACATCAGATGTGAGTTGAGTTTTAACAATCATTCCTGGCTCGACAGGTATCGTGCATGACGCTTGAGGCTTTGGAAAAGCGCGACCATTAATTTCGATATCTACCAAACATTGGCGGCATGCACCAACTGGATCAAGTAGTGGATGATCGCAGAAACGTGGAATTTGGATTCCAAGTTTTTCTGCCGCACGAATAACAAGAGTTCCCTTTGGAACGCTTACTTCGAAACCATCAATGACGAGAGTAATCATGTCTACAACTTCAGTTGTCTGTGATTGTGTAGTTGTCATT
The DNA here is from genome assembly GCA_009699825.1 of Actinomycetota bacterium. Lineage (GTDB taxonomy): Bacteria > Actinomycetota > Actinomycetes > Nanopelagicales > Nanopelagicaceae > Planktophila. The sequence continues at coordinate 16,840 of WLNM01000007.1, read as the reverse complement.
TGGCACCTGCACTAGAAAAAAGAGTTGATGCAACTGGATCAAATGGACATCCCTTGCCAGTTACGTGTGCGATGTATTCGTCGCGGAAATACTTAATAGAAGAGGTAATAGGACTTGTCGCGCCATCACCAAGTGCACAGAATGAGCGACCCATAATGTTGTCGCACAAATCAAGTAGTTTTGCGAGATCTTCTTCTGAACCAGAACCATTTTCAAGATCACGAAGAATTTGAACTAGCCACCATGTGCCTTCGCGACAAGGTGTGCACTTTCCGCATGATTCGTGCTTATAGAACTCTGTCCAGCGAAGTACGGCGCGAACTACGCATGTAGTTTCATCAAAAATTTGAAGTGCTTTTGTTCCAAGCATTGAGCCAGCTGCAGCAACACCTTCGTAATCAAGTGGTGTATCTAAATGTGCATCTGTAAATAGTGGTGTTGATGATCCACCTGGTGTCCAGAACTTAAGTTTGTGACCAGTGCGAACGCCGCCTGCAAGCTCAAGAATTTCACGAAGAGTGATTCCGAGTGGAGCTTCAAATTGTCCTGGGTTATTTACGTGACCAGAAAGAGAATAAAGAGTCATTCCCTTGCTCTTTTCAGTTCCGTACTTTTGATACCACTCTGCACCGTTAGCGATAATTGCTGGAACTGATGCGATTGATTCAACGTTATTTACAACTGTTGGACGTGCGTATAAACCAGCTATCGCAGGAAATGGTGGACGCAAACGTGGTTGCCCGCGGAAACCTTCTAGTGAATCTAGGAGTGCGGTTTCTTCACCGCAAATATATGCGCCTGCTCCAACGTGAAGTACTAAATCAATTCCATTACCTAAGTGACCGGCTTTATACGCATCTTCGATGGCTTGGTTGAGACGGCGAACTACGTGAGTTACTTCACCACGAATATAAATAAATCCATGCTTTGCACGAATTGCGTGGCACGCGATGATGCAACCTTCAATAAGAACGTGTGGATTAGCCAAAAGTAGTGGCATATCTTTGCAAGTTCCTGGTTCAGATTCATCTGCATTAACAACTAAGTAGTGTTCTTTGTTATCGCCTTGTGGAATAAATCCCCACTTCATTCCTGTTGGGAATCCTGCTCCACCGCGACCGCGTAATCCAGAATCTTTAACTAATTGAATGACTGCATCAGGATCCATCGCTAGCGCTTTTGCTGATGCTTTGTATCCACCATTGCGTGTGTACGCATCAATTGTGAATGAATCTTTTTCATCCCAATGAGCGGAAAGGACAGGTGTGAGCTTTGACATTGCTTACTTACCTTCCTTTGCTAACTTCAAACCGAGAAGAGTTGGTTCGCCTGCTTGTACGCCTTCATTTGCGCGACCATCGTTAATTCCTGCAAGTACTGCAGAGTTTTCTTTCCATGTAGGCAGTGACTTTGGTCCACGAGTTGGTGCAGTGGGATTTCCTTGACGCATTGAATCAACTAAATCTTTTGCAGATTGAACGCTTTGGTTGTCATAAAACTCCCAGTTAGCCATTACAACTGGTGCATAATCACATGCAGCATTGCACTCAATGTGCTCAAGTGAAACTTTGCCATCAGCTGTTACGCCATCGTTTTCAATTCCTAGATGATCTTTAAGTCCAGCGAAAATTGCGTCTCCGCCCATTACTGCACACAATGTATTTGTACATACGCCAACGTGATACTCGCCAACTGGCTTGCGCTTGTACTGTGTATAGAAAGTTGCCACTGCTGAAACTTCTGCAGTTTCAATCGTTAATAGCTTTGCAATTAATTCAATACCCTCATTTGTCACATATCCCGCTTTAGATTGGGCATAGTGAAGCAAAGGCATGATCGCAGAGCGGCTACGTGGGTAACGCTTAATAATTAAATCCATAATTTGCAGATCTTGATCAGTAAACATTAGCGATCAACACCTCCCATAACAGGATCAATAGAAGCAACGGCACCGATGATGTCAGCAACCATGCTGCCTTCACACATTGCAGATGTTGATTGCAAGTTATTAAATGATGGTTCGCGAAAGTGCATGCGATACGGACGTGTTCCGCCATCAGAAACTATGTGTGCACCGAGTTCACCGCGTGGTGATTCGACAGCTGCATATACCTGTCCGGCTGGAACTCGGAATCCTTCTGTCACTAATTTAAAGTGATGAATAAGTGATTCCATTGATGTGCCCATAATTTCGCGGATGTGATCAAGTGAATTACCGAGACCATCGCCACCCAAGGCCAATTGTGCAGGCCAAGCAATTTTCTTATCCGCAACCATTACTGGCGCCCCAGCTAGTTTGTCGATCTTGTCGCATGCTTGTTCGATGATACGAAGTGATTGTTCTAATTCGTTCATACGAATCAAGAAGCGACCATAAACATCGCAGGTATCTGTTGTGACAACATCAAAATCATAATTTTCGTAACCACAATATGGCTGTGTCTTGCGTAGATCCCAAGGCAATCCAGTTGAACGCAAAACGGGTCCAGTAATTCCAAGAGTTGTACAACCGGCAAGATCTAAATAACCGATGCCTACAGTGCGCTTCATCCAAATTGAATTACCAATTAAGAGTGTTGCGTTATCTTTAAATGCTTTACGCATTTCTTTAACAGTTTCGCGAATCTTTTGCGTTGCACCTTCTGGTAAATCTTGTTGAACTCCACCTGGGCGGATATATGCCATATTCATGCGCAAACCAGAGATCATTTCGAATATATCTAATACTCGCTCGCGTTCACGGAATGCAAAGAACATAGGAGTAATCGCACCGAGTTCGAGTGCACCAGTTCCGAGAGCAACCATGTGGGAGGAAATTCGATTGAGTTCCATCATTAATACGCGAATCGCAGATGCGCGCTCTGGAACATCATTTGTAATTCCTAGAAGTTTCTCTGTTGCTAAGCAGTAAGCAGTTTCATTAAACAGAGGAGACAAGTAATCCATGCGAGTTACAAAAGTAACGCCCTGTGTCCAGTTGCGATATTCAATGTTTTTTTCGATTCCTGTGTGCAGGTATCCAATTCCGCAGCGAACTTCAGTAACTGTTTCGCCTTCAAGTTCGAGAACTAGTCGAAGTACTCCGTGTGTAGACGGATGTTGTGGACCCATGTTTACAACAATGCGTTCTTCTTTAGTCGCACCGATCTCTGTTACGAGTTCGTTCCAGTCGCCACCAGTTACTGAGAAAACTGTTCCCTCTGTTGTTTCGCGAGACGATGAATATGGATCGATAAAAGTTGTCATCTGTATGACCTGCGATCATCAGGTGCTGGAATTGTTGCACCTTTATATTCCACGGGAATTCCGCCCAATGCGTAGTCTTTGCGTTGTGGGTGGCCTTGCCAATCATCTGGCATCAAAATTCTTGTAAGTCCAGGATGTCCGTCGAAAATAATTCCAAACATGTCAAAAGTTTCTCGTTCGTGCCAATTATTACCAGCCCATACTTCGACAACTGAAGGAATATGCGCATCTACTTCTGGAACAGATACTTCTAGACGAATTCGACGATTATTTGTAATAGAAAGTAGTGGATAAACAGCGTGCAGTTCGCGACCACTCTGTTCTGGATAGTGAATTCCAGAAACACCCATGCACATTTCAAACTTAAGAGAATCACGCAAAATCTTTGAAACTTCTACAAGTTTTTCACGCTTTACGTGAAGCGTAAGTTCGCCGCGATCAACAACAACGCGTTCAATTGCGTCTGAAAATCCTGGGTATGCGCGCTCTAAATCATCTGCAACATCATCGAAATAAGAACCATAGGGGCGCTCACTTGAACCAGTTGCAGCAGGAGTACGAACGAGTCCGCCGTAGCCGGATGTATCTCCTGTGCCGTGTGCACCAAACATTCCTTGATCGCTCATTTAGGCAAGCAATCCCTTCATCTGGTGCGTAGGTACCGCTTTGAGTGCAGCTTCTTCTACTGACTTAATTACAGCTTCACGATTTGGTCCGAGTTTTTCGTCGTAAATACTTGTGTGCAATTTAAGAATTGCATCCATCAACATTTCTGGACGCGGTGGACAGCCTGGAAGATAAATATCTACTGGTACAACGTGGTCTACACCTTGAACAATTGCATAGTTATTAAACATTCCGCCAGAAGATGCGCACGCACCCATCGCAATTACCCATTTTGGTGCTGCCATTTGATCATAAATTTGTCGAAGTACAGGTGCCATTTTATTTGATACACGACCAGCAACAATCATGAGATCTGCTTGACGTGGAGATGCACGGAAAACTTCCATACCGAAGCGCGAAATATCGTACTTTGCTGCAGATCCAACTGCCATCATTTCAATTGCACAACATGCAAGACCAAACGTTGCTGGCCATAAAGAGTTCTTGCGCATATAACCCGCAAGTTTTTCAACTGTTGTGAGTACAAACCCGCTCGGTAACTTTTCTTCTAGACCCATGATTAATCCCATTCCAATCCACCGCGGCGCCATACATACGCATATGCCACGAAGACTGTTGCAATAAAAATTGCCATTTCAACTAATCCAAAGAGTCCAAGTTGATCAAATGTGACTGCCCATGGATAAAGGAAAACGATTTCAATATCAAAAATAATAAAAAGCATCGCTGTTAAGAAGTATTTAACTGGAAAACGTCCACCTTGTATTGCAGATGGTGAAGGTTCGATTCCACACTCGTACGCATCTAACTTTGCGCGGTTATAACGTTTTGGCCCAGTAAGTGCGCCTGCTAATACGGAGATTACGGCGAAACCGAAGCCAATCGCTCCGATGACCAAGATCGGTACATATGGGTTTGATGCAGAGTCCATGATGGTTCAAATCCTATGGTGCCGCGCAAGTACTTTTGACCGCGTCAGGAGTTGATGGCTCTGTGAACTGCGACAACTCCGCCGCTCAGATTGCGCCAGCCCACTTGAGACCAGCCGGCTTGGGCAATTCGAGCCGCGAGCGCTGTCTGATCTGGCCACGCCCTGATGGATTCGGCGAGATAGACATAGGCCTCGGGGTTTGATGAAGTTTTAGATGCAATGGCTGGCAGTGCTTTCATTAAATAATTTATATAAATTGTGCGAAATGGTTTAAATGTTGGTGAAGAAAATTCGGCAATGACGAGTGCCCCGCCCTTTTTAGTAACTCGTTTTGCTTCGCTTAAAGCCTTGTCCATATCTGATGTATTTCGTAACCCAAATGAAATTGTTACAACATCAAAAGTTTCATTTTCAAATGGCAAATCGAGTGCATCTGCTTTTTTAAAATTTAAATATGGTCGTGCTCGTCGGCCTGCCTCTAACATTCCTTCCGAAAAATCTGCGGAGATAACTTCAGCGCCAGCAATGTGTAAAGGTTCTGAACTTGATCCAGTGCCAGCTGCTAAATCCAGAATTTTCATTCCCGGTTTGGGTGCAATCGTTGCCGTCGTGGCCTTACGCCATCTCTTAGTCTGTCCAAGGCTCAAAATGTCGTTTACGAGGTCATAGCGCTTAGCCACCGCATCAAACATCGCGGCTACTTCAGCAGGATTTTTATCCATGTTGGCGCGGGACATAGGCTTATTCTGCTTCAGAGTAGGCTCATCCACAACTTCGAGAAAGGGCGCACGTAATGTCCACAGCAACCACCACACTACGCACCGCAGTTTTCCCAAGAAGCACAGTTCTCACTAAAGCTGGCTTTGTAATTGCAGGTGTTGCATTTCTTTCCTTATTAGCTCAGATTGCAATTCCTGTTCCTGGTTCACCTGTTCCTGTAACAGGACAAACTCTCGGAGTTTTATTACTTGCAACAAGTTATGGCGCAACTCTTGGAGCTTCTACATTTCTAATATATCTATTGGTTGGAGCACTCGGTGCACCCGTTTTTGCAAATGGTGGTTCAGGCTTAGATCGCATCGTTGGTGCGACTGGTGGTTATTTAGTTGGAATGCTTTTGACGTCAGTGCTCCTAGGTTATTTAGGTGGACGCAAGTGGGATCAAAAGTTTAAAACCGCATTACCTGCAATGTTATTGGGCAATGCACTCACATTTACTCTGGGCCTTTTCTGGCTTCACCAATACACCGGTAAAGATTGGGCATGGACAATCTCAGCGGGATTTACACCATTTATTCTTGGCGAAATTCTAAAGATTGCAATTGCAGGAACTTCACTTCCACTTATTTGGCAATTCGTACAGCGAAAGATTTCATAAGAATAATTCCTTATGCCTTCCCTTACACCTGTAACTACCGTGCGCCTTGGCGAACATCTGCCTCTATTAGAGTTGTTGCCTAAAGGAGAAAATTTTTCATGGGTACGCGGTGGCGATGGAATTGTCGGCTGGGGCGTATACGCCAGTACAACAGTAAAAGGTTCGAATAGATTCAATGATGCCCGAACATGGTGGCACTCTGAGTTAGAAAAATTTGCAATTACAAATAATGTTCAAGGCAGTGCAACGGGTCCAATACTTTTTACATCGTTTTCTTTCTCTCCTGATGAAGAATCTGTTCTTGTTATCCCTAAAGTAATTGTGGGGATGACCAGTGGTAACTCATGGATAACTTGGGTCGGTTCTGATTCTCAACCACAACTTATTGATACACCCGAGAAGATCATTGATCAATTACTTACTTGGAATGAAGATGATCTAGCAAGTGAACATTGGATCTCTCATGTTGCCCAAGCAGTGGCAAAAATTCATGCTGGTGAAATTGAAAAAGTGGTTCTTGCGCGCGACCTTTCAGCAACTAGTGCAAAACCAATCGATGAACGTTCAGCATTGCATAAACTCTCAGCAGCGTATCCATCAACATGGGTGTTTAGTGTTGCAGGATTAATCGGTGCTACTCCAGAACTCTTACTTCGTTTAAAGCGTGGAATGGTTACATCTCGGGTTCTTGCGGGCACTATTAGTAAATCTGGTGATGATGAACGCGACTTAGCTCTAGCAGGCTCTCTTGCTCGCTCATCGAAAGATCTTGAAGAACACGAATACGCAGTACGTTCTGTCGCAGATGCTCTCGAACCTTTTTGTTCATCTACAAATATTCCTGAAATTCCTTTTGTTCTTCACTTAGCTAATGTCATGCATTTGGCGACGGATGTAACAGGTGCATTAATCGAATCCAAGAGCAATGTCGATGTATTTACGCTTCTCAATCAGTTACATCCATCGGCTGCTGTATGCGGAACACCAACGCAAAAGGCTGCAAAAGTTATTAGCGAAATTGAATCAATGTCGCGCGGTCGCTATGCAGGCCCGGTTGGGTGGATTGATGCGCGCGGGGATGGTGAATTAGGTATTGCACTTCGTTGTGGACAAATTACAGATAACACAATTCGTTTATATGCTGGATGTGGAATTGTTGCAGGATCTGATCCTGAAAAAGAGTTGGCTGAGAGTGAAGCTAAATTTTCTGCAATGAAGAGTGCACTTGCTTAATTAGATCGGCATTACTCTCACGATCTGGCATTTGAGCAATAACAATTCGTAGACCATCGATTGGTTGAAAAAGTTCTTTTGTTAATTGATCAACAGTATTAACTGTGCTGGTTTTTATTTTTAGAGCATTAGCAACGGCTGATAAATCTAAATCATGCGGAGTCCCGAAGATACTTTCAAATCCATCAGATCCACGGTGAGTTAGGGTAGAAAAGATTCCACCGCCATTGTTATCGATGACAAGAATAAGAAGGTTCGGTTTTTCTGCATGAATCAAACCAGTGAGATCGTGCAAGAAAGATAGATCTCCAAGTAAGGCAACTGTTGCTTTTCGAGCTGTTGCAATACCGATTGCTGTTGAAATATTTCCATCTATTCCCGCAAGTCCACGGTTGGCAAAAGTTTCGATATCAGAACGTGCATCTGCGAATGCTTCGATATCGCGAATTGGTCTAGAGGATGAAACAAATAAAGTTGTGCCAGTTTTTATCGTTGCTGCAATTGTCCGAGCCAAAACAGGTTCAGACCACTGCGAAATTTTCTCTAACTCTTTGGCTGTTCGAACTGAAAACTTTTGCCATTTTTCTAGCCATTCAGAATCTGATTGATTTGATTCTAGAGTTGGAATTTGCGTAAAACGTTTGTCTGCATATCTGTCGGTGTCCACAGTAGCAATTCGTGAGTCAATAACTATTTGCTTATCCGCCGATGCAATAAATGTATTTATTGAACGAGACAGTGTTGTCCGACCAATCACTATGACCGTTTTGGGCGTGAGTTCTTTTGCAATGGCAGTTGAACCTAAAAATAATGAAGCATGAGCAATGGCATTTTTTAGTGAGAGTGGGTCTTCACTTAATAAAGGCCATCCAAGCTGATCTGCAAATTTATTTACTTCTTCAACTGTAAATCCACCACGATCATGGCCAACTATTAGAACTCCGCGTTCGCTTTTAACTTTTAGAACACTAGGCGCTTTTGTAGATTTAACATTTCGCGGAGCAACATTAATTTCATCGAGCCATGTTGAATCTGTGTCTGCTGAAAGTGGTTCTTCGAATTGAACGTTCAGATGAACGGGGCCGCTAGCCAATGAGTAAAGCGGTAGCTCCATTGGAAAAACTGCACCAGAAATATCAGAAAAATAGCGAACAGATTTTCCAAATATGCGCGCTTGTTCGGTTGTTTGATTTGCTCCAGTTTTGCGCAATCGTGCGGGGCGATCAGCTGTTAGAACTAATAACGGTGTATTTGTATGATGCGCTTCTAAAACAGCAGGATGATAATTAGCCACTGCTGTTCCACTTGTGCAGACAATTGGTACCGCCCGATTACTGGCTTTTGCTAATCCCAATGCAAAGAATGCAGCAGTTCTTTCATCAATGCGAGTGTGAAGTTTTATCAATCCTTTTTGTGATGCTGCAAAGAATGCAAAACTAAGTGGTGCATTGCGTGAACCCGGTGAAATCACAACATCGGTGATTCCAGCTTCAATTATCTGGCGAACAATGACGCGTGCGAGGGAAGTTGATTCGTTCACCAGTGCCACCCCATCTCGCTAATAATTTCATCGGCACCTACGCTCCAAGTTTTACGAACCCGATCCTGCCACCATTGCGTGCGTTCTGCACTTGCTTCTAATTCGATCATCAACGCTTCGCTGGGCGTAACATCTGCAACACGCATTTTTCCGCCTTCTATTGGAATGTTTGCAATATCGGAAGCAAGAAGTTGCCCAGTTGCTAATCCGCATGCGAAATCCAAAGTAGGAAGTGCACCCGCAAGTCGTATTCCGTGACCAATTCCCACTGCGCTTTCTAGTGCGCTAGAAACAACGACAGGCAGTCGATGATGCTTTGCAAGAGCAAGTGACCTTTCAATTCCACCAAGTGGGGCAACTTTTAAAATCAAAATATCTACTGCATCTTCTAATTCCAGGTCGAATGGATCTTCCGCTTTCCTAATTATTTCATCACCCGCAATTTTTACTGGCACCATGCATGAAGATTTCAATTCACGCAATTCAGCCAGAGTTGCACATGGTTGTTCGATGTACTGCAATAAATCCTCATCGAATGAATCATAAAATCCATAAATAAATTCGAGTGCTTGCTCAACGTCCCAGCTTCCGTTTACATCTAAGCGCAGCGCCGCATTTGGCAATACTTCATGAACATATTTAATTCGGGCCATATCTTTACCTTGATCTGAGCCAACTTTTATTTTTACAGTTGTTGCACCTGGGTACCATGACAAAATACTTTCAACTTCTGCGCGTGTATTTACTTCAGGCAATGTTGCATTGATATCAATGTATTTTCTGGTTGCTTTAGCACGTGGTTGTGTGGCACCTTCTATTGCACTCACTAACCAAGGAATTAATTCGTTTTGGTCATACTCAAGAAATGGCGAGAATTCACCCCATCCAGCGCTTCCTTCGATCAATGCAACTTCGCGAGTATCAATTCCACGAAAATCAGTTTTCGTGGGCAGCGAAATTACTCGAAGGTTTTTAAGGATTGAGTCGAGCATTTAAATAACTTATGGGCGCTTAGGGAATTGACCGAAATTTGGTGCGCGTTTTTCTTTGTAAGCATCGCGACCTTCTTGGCCTTCTTCGGTCATGTAAAACAAGAGTGTTGCATCGCCAGCTAGTTGTTGTACACCAGCTAACCCATCATCTGCAGCATTCAAACTAGCTTTAAGCAAACGAAGTGCCAGCGGAGAGTTACGTAACATTTCGCGGGACCAAGAAACAGTTTCGGCTTCTAGTTCGGCAACTGGAACAACGGTGTTTACAAGCCCCATCGCGAGCGCTTCTTTTGCATCGTATGAACGAGTCATAAACCAAATTTCGCGAGCCTTCTTTTGGCCAACATTTGCCGCAAGCAATCCTGATCCATATCCGCCATCAAATGAACCAACCATCGGTCCCGTTTGACCAAAGAGTGCGTTATCGGCCGCAATTGTTAAGTCGCAAACAACGTGTAGAACATGTCCTCCACCAATTGCCCAGCCAGCAACCATTGCAATAACTGGTTTAGGAGTACGACGAATTTGTACTTGCAAATCCAAAACATTTAAACGGCCAATACCTTGCTGTGCGAGTTTGTCATCGCCGAGATATCCATCATCTCCGCGAACGCTGATGTCTCCGCCTGAACAAAATGCTTCATTACCTTCACCAGTTAAAATAATTACGCCGACTTCTTGGTTATCGCGCGCTAATGAAAATGCACTCTGCAACTCAATAATTGTTTGCGGACGAAATGCATTACGTACTTCTGGACGGTTGATCGTGATTTTTGCAATGCCATCAGCAGCTTCGTATTTAATATCGCTAAATTTTTCTCCGCCGGGTGCGATTTTCCATTTCGGAATATCACGGCTTCCTAATTCACGCTTGATTGGCTTACTCACGAACCCTCCATCAGACATCACTACCGTTACAAGCGATAGCCTACGCGGGCAATGGACACATCTTCACATCGAGAAATAATCAGCCTCGAGCCCACGCGCCCGCTGGCCGAATATATGAGTGCGCTACAAAAAGCCCTCTTGGTAGATGCTCCTGCCCTTGGATGTGGCCCGATTCATTCCACAACTGTGCGATCAGATATTTCAGTACTTATTGCAACAAGTGGAACTACTGGCGTACCGAAAGAAATAGGAATTACATCGTCTGCGATGATTGCAAGTGCAACGGCATCTAACAAATATCTCAAAGCTTCTAAAGGCGATATATGGTCATTGTTATTACCATTGACTCACATTGCGGGCATCAATGTTTTAGCCCGTGCACTTCAATTAGAAACTTCGCCGATAGATCTTCGCAATCATGTTGGCCCCTATCCGCAGGCAGATTTCACTGCAATTGTCCCTACACAACTATTTAATGCACTGAATGAGAATTCAGATTTATTAAAGCACCTACAGGGGGCCAAAGCGGTACTTGTTGGTGGCGCATCTTTACCCAATGAACTTCGCGAACAAGGAGTTGCTGCGGGAATTAACATCGTAACAACATATGGAATGTCTGAAACGTGTGGTGGATGTATTTATGACGGAGTTGCTCTCGATGGTGTGGCATTTGAAATCACGCTAGACGGACGCATTAAAATCTCTGGACCTGTACTTGCTGATGTTGAAAAAGCTAATGGTTGGTTTGTCACTCAAGATTTAGGGAAAATAACTGATGGAAAACTTCAGGTGATCGGAAGATCTGATGATGTGATTATCAGTGGCGGTGAAAATATATCGCTCAGCGCTATAGAACAAACTTTGGGTAAGAAGTTCCCTCAATTACAAGTAGCAGCATTTGTAACTTCTGATAGCAAGTGGGGCCAAGCATTACATGTTGCAGTGCAATCACAGGATGAAAATATAAAAACACAAATTTCAGAAGTACTAATTAATACAATCGGCAACCATGCAAAACCAAAAAGCGTAATACTTCTTGATAAACTTCCGCTAATTGGTGTCGGTAAAGTTGATCGCATATCACTAGCGAAATTGGTGAATTGATGAATAAGTGGATTGCGGGTGCTCGCCCCAAAACTCTGCCAGCTGCTATTGCACCTGTCGCAGTTGGAACCGCACTAGCTGGCGCAAATTTTCATCCGTTCTTAGCATTACTCGCGCTTCTCGTAAGTTTGGCACTTCAAGTGGGCGTTAATTATGCAAATGATTATTCTGATGGAATTAAGGGAACTGATGACAATCGCGTCGGTCCGATGAGATTGGTTGCAAGCGGTGCAGCCCCTGCACATCACGTTAAGACTGCTGCATACATTGCTCTTGGCTTCGGTGCAATTGTTGGGTTAATTCTTGCGCTACAAACTTCACTCTGGTTAGTTGCAGTCGGTGCTGTGGCAATTGCTGCAGCGTGGGGATATACAGGTGGAAAAAATCCGTACGGTTACTTTGGTTTTGGCGAACTTGCGGTGTTTGTGTTCTTTGGACTTGTGGCAACGATGGGCACGTATTACGCACAAACTGGTGAACTCACTCTTAACTCTTTACTCGTTGCAATTCCAATGGGTTGCCTTTCATGTGCTTTACTAGCAATAAATAACCTACGTGATCGAGCCGCCGATGAATTAGTCGGCAAGCGGACACTCGCTGTTCGTCTTGGAGATGCCAGCGCGCGAACTGCTTTCATCGCACTCTTATTAACCGCTCACATAAGCGTTCTACTCTTAATAAAGCCTTGGACGTTGCTCACCCTATTGGTGCTTCCAATGACTTTTTCATTGATCAAAGCAATTCGGTCAGGCGCAAATGGGGCTGCACTTATTCCATTACTCGGGAAAACAGGCAAGTTACAACTGCGCTTTGCAATTCTCTTAGCTTTGGGTTTGTTGCTCTCTTAGAAAAGCGTAGAATTAACTCATGCTCCGTTACTTACCGATTCTGATCGCAATTGCCGTTACGTTGTATGCGCTGATCGATTGTGCACGCACTGAACAAGAATTAGTTCGTGGATTACCAAAGTGGGCCTGGCTATTAATTATTATTTTCATTGGAACAATCGGCGCAGTTGCATATTTATATTGGGGCCGTCCACGTAATCCTGGTCCTGGCCGCGGTGGAAAACGCAAAATTATTGGGCCAGATGATGACCCAGATTTCTTACGTAAACTTTAAAACTTATAAACCTGAGTAGGTGTGCTTTCCTGTGCCCCACACGTTTACGTACACATAGTTAAACAAGAATGTAGAACCTGCAAAAATACATAACCAGGCTGCTCGCCGTCCGCGCCAACCAATTGTTACGCGCGCATGTAAATATGCAGCGTAGGCAACCCACGTAATAAATGCCCACGTTTCTTTTGGATCCCAACCCCAATATCTTCCCCAGGCACTCTCTGCCCAGATTGCTCCGGCAATAACTGCGAATGTCCAGAGTGGAAATACAAATGCAACGAGTCGATAAGAGAGTTGATCTAGAACATCTAGTGATGGCAAACGTTTTGCCCATGGAGCACGTTCACCTTTTTTCTCCATTGAATCCAAAACCAAATATGCACCCGCAACTACATTTGCGAGTAAGAAGACTCCACCCGAAATAATTGCCGCTGATACGTGAATTATTAACCACGTTGATTTAAGCGCAGGAACAAGGGGAGCACTAGGTCGGTACAAAACTGCAACTGCTGTACCGAGTGTTAGTAAAACTGAAATAGAAACAAATAAACCTAACCAGCGAAGATCATATTTTCGAAGCGCTGCTAGGTATGCACCAGAAAAAGCAAGCGCACCAGTAATTGAAAACTCATACATGTTTCCCCAAGGAACTCGTCCTGCAGAAATTCCACGTGCAATTACTCCGGCGAATAAAAGAAGAAAGCCTAAAATCATCATTGCTGTTGCAACACGAGCAACTTTTTCTGTGCGTGTGTAATCGAAAGTTTTAGTACGTAAGTTCCCTTGGGCAGAATCTGCTAAGTGGGGTGCACGAACAGCAAATGCAGTTTCGTATGCGTGTGCAATAAAAGCCAGAGTGAAAACAGCCATGGATGAGTACACCAAGTAATTTGAAATATACGCCCATGTTGTAGACATCTACTCTGCTCTCCCTAAAGCTTTTGCCAGTTGTGCAATTTCTACTTCTAGTCCAGGTGCAGCATTTTTTGCTAAACCTGCAACGTTAACTTTTTTCTTATCTACACTCACCCAGATTCTGCGCCTTCTCGTAAAGAGTGAAGCAAGTAATCCAAGTATCGCAACAATACCGCCAAGCAGCGCATAACTCTTTCCGGGATCTTTTACTACTTGCAGATTTACCCACGGCACAAAAGTTTCAAATGTGATTGACCCCTCTGCGAATGTATAAGTCTCCCCTGGTGCAAGTGATTTAAGTCCTATTTTTTTCATTACATCAGTATTAATTCGATAAACAGATTGTGGACGTCCATTATCCAATCCAAGATCGCCAGTCCATGCTGCTAAAAATAATCGTGGATCGAGTGCTTCTGGAAAGACAGAAATACCGCCACCTTCATTAGCTCGACCAATCGTTGGAAAGAATGATCCGACAAAACCAAGTTGCGGTGATACATCAGGAACTTTAATTGCACCCGTTGAACTTAAGTTGGAATCTTGTGGCAAGAATGGAACTGGTCCTTGATATCCAACGCTTCCAGCCGCATCTCGCACTGTAACAATTGGCGAATAACCATTAGCTTGTAAATACACGCGAGTACTTCCAAAAGTAAGTGGGCTGTTTACCTTCACAATTTTTTTAATTGGTGGTGACTCTGGCGAATCTTTAACAGTTACAGACAATGTGTAATCCTCAGGAGCATTCGTAACAGGATTGTATTTGCCCACAAATTTATCAATTTCAATCGAAAATGGGGAGAGAGATTTTTCATTAAATAGTTTGCCGAATGAGAGTGAGTCATATGTTGTGGGTGTGTTTATAAATCGCTCACCCACATTAACAATTGCATCTCCCCTCATTCCAAAGAGCGAACCGAAGCTAACTCCGATAAGAATAAGTACGAGTGCTAGATGGAAAAATAAGTTCCCAGTCTCACGAGTGAAACCCTTTTCTGCAGAAATCGAACCATCCAATTCACGGATTCTGAATCGATTTTTCTTAAACCATTTGTGAGCAATTTCGAGCTCGTCTCCACTGCCTTTCCACTCCGAATGAAATTCCATTCGTGAAAGATTTTTTGGCGTAACAGGTGGCAGTGCCCGTGAGGCCTTGTAGTGCTCGAATGCGCGCGGCAAAACACACCCGATGAGTGAAACAAATAGCAGAATATAAATCGCACTAAACCAAGGCGATGCGTACACATCAAATAATGAGAAGCGTTCGTACCACAGTGCTTTTGTTGGTGAATCCGTAAACATGGCACTTACCGCCATTGGATTTTGTGAACGCTGTGGGATGAATGATCCTGGTATTGCTGCAACACCTAGCATCATTAACAACACAAGTGCTGTGCGCATACTTGTTAGTTGTCGCCAAGCAAATCGAACTAGTCCTACTGTTCCAATCTCAGGTGCGGTTTCTTTCATTTAAACCACCGGAATAAAATCTGAGATCCACGAACGCATCTCATTGTTAAATGTTCCCCACAAGCCAAGAATTTGTGCAACGCCAATTAAAATCAAAAGTGCGCCCCCAATTTTTGTTATGAGATCGCCGCGACGTACTAAGAAATGTCTCAGTTTTTCTGAACGATCAAGGAATAAACCTGAAGCAATGAATGGAGCTCCTAAACCAATGCAATATCCCACAGATAAAATTGCACCGCGCAGTGCACTTGATTCTTGAAATGCGAGTGTCTGAACGGCACCTAGTGCTGGACCGATACATGGTGTCCAACCAACACCAAATAAGAATCCAAGTACTGGGGCGCCTACAAGCCCAAGAGTCACGGGCATCTTTGCACGATACGTCGGAGCAAATGGAAATGCACCAATAAAAATTAATCCAAGAAACACTGTGAAAACACCCAAGACGGAAGTTATTAATTTTTCATTTTCAGAAATGTAAGCACCAAAACCACCAAAGAGTACCCCGTATGAAATAAATAGAACGCTAAAACCTAAAACAAATAAGACTGAACCGAGTAACACACGCCCTCGGCTCTTTGAAAATCCTGCTGCATAAGAAATGTATCCAGGCACCAGCGGAAGTACACATGGAGATAAGAAAGAGATTAATCCAGCAATGAGTGCAATTGGAAAAGCTGTAATCAAATAGCCATCTAATATTTGCTCTACAAAGAACTCTTTCATTCTGCGCTCACTTTCTCAATGAGTTCACTCAAGGATGCAACGGTTACTTCACCAGAGATACGTGCTGCTACATCGCCATTTTTGTCTATGACAACTGTTGATGGAATTGCATTAGCTGGTAATGATTTTCGAAATCCAATCAAAACAGAGTCATCAATCAGAGTTGGGTAAGGAAGTGCAAAGCGCCTTACAAATGCTTCTGCAGTAGCAGGGTTATCGCGCGTAAGAATTCCGATAAACGCAACGTCTGTATATTTCTCAGATAGTGCAGCAAGTGTTGGCGCTTCTGCTCGACATGGCGCACACCATGAAGCCCAGACATTAACAACTGCAACTTGACTGCCACTAAATATGTAATTTTTTCCCGACAGCGTAATTCCAGAAAGTTGTGGAGCTGCGATGCGATCTGAGGCTTTAATGTAAGAAATACTGCCATTGCCAGAAACAAAACTCTCCTCCGCAATCGATGATCCACCTCCACCGCATGATGAAAGCGCCACCGCGATTAGTGGCACAAGAATTAGGTTTCTAATTTTCATTTCTTTGGTGGAAGTAAATGAGCAGCGGGTTCTGAATAACTTGTGCCGCTAATCATTCCATCGTCATCAAAATGAACGCTTGTTACGCTCGCAAGTGAGCATTCACGTTTGCGTGGATCGTGTAAAAGT
>WLNM01000069.1 GCA_009699825.1 Actinomycetota bacterium | reverse complement strand
TGTTCCTTTAATATCAATGACATCTGAACGAGTAAATAACTTATATCCGTAAAGAAGCTTCGTTGCGATTGATATTGGTGGGAAGCTTTTGATCTTTGGGCCGCTTTCGATCATTGCTACAGTTTTTACATCCGCATGAGAAAGAGTAATTAATGCTGAATAACTCACGTGGTCAGTGCCAACAATTACTGCTCTCGATCCGATTGTTTGTGAGTTGAGATAAACAGATTGCTGTAAAGAACCAGTGGTAAAGATTCCGCGCGGCCTAGCACCTGGGACAAGGCGCGCAGTTCTTGGCCTCTCTCGTGCACCTGTCGCTAAGATAATTTTTTGCGCTGTAACTTCTTCAAGTCCTTGCGATGAAGTTAAAGCCAGGCTGTGCTCGCCGGCCCAATCAAATGCAGTCGTGTTGGTGGAAAGGTCTATTCCCGCATCATGTATTCGAGAGACGTAATACTGCGAATATTTGGGACCACTCATGAGTCGATGTAAATCTCTTAATCCATAACCAGTGTGAAAAGAGTGGCGTGGAATTCCACCTGCAACGCTTTCTCGCTCAAGTACTCGAATCTTTTTAATACCTTGCTTCTGAAGTCGCAATGCGAGTGCGAGTCCTGAGGGACCTGCGCCAACAATAAGAACGTCGTATTCGCTGCGCTTCATAAATTAGGCCTGCTTACTTAATTGCGATTCATTGGCCTGGCTTTGAAGAATTTCACGAAGTGTCGCTTCGCAATAAAAACCCTGACAGCGACCTAAACATGCTCGAGTTCGGCGTCCTAGACTAGAAATTGAAGTTGGCGGAATATCTGATTCGAGTGCGTCTTTAATTTCACCAAGTGATGCTTTTTCGCAATGACAGATTATTTTTCCGTAATCAGCGTTTTGCGAAATCATGGCTTCGCTTCGATAAGGCCTTGTAAAAGCCTCACCAAGATTTGGCATATGAATTGGCGGATGCTCACGTGCATCTGCAAAGACAATGCCAGAATCTTTCATCAATTCGATTACATATTCAGCAATTGCTAAGGAAGCCGTTAGCCCGGTTGATCGAATACCGCCAACAGTTATGTAGCTGGCCTTTTCTCGACTTTCTATGAAGTATTCAGATTGATGACTGGCAGCACGTAGTCCAACATATGTCGCTGTGACTTCTTCGTTAAGGAGCTCAGGAAAAATTATTTTTGCTTTATCTGTCAGATACTTAAAGCCAGACTCAGTTGTTCGTCGATCGCTCTTATCTTCTATATCTACGGCCGTTGGTCCAAGCATCGTGTTTCCAAAAATCGTAGGAGAAACGAGGACACCTTTTCCCATGGCCGTTGGAACAGGAAGGATTATGTGCGAGAGAAGCGAGCGAGAAAATTTATCAAAAACAATGAGTTCGCCACGTCGCGGAGTAATTTTTAACTCTGAGTAACCTAAAAATTGATCTATGACATCTGAGAAAAGTCCTGCTGCATTTACTATAAATTTAGCTGTGTAACTTCCTTGGGTGGTTCCAATTTCAAAAATTCCGTCACGTGATTTAATGGAGGTTACTTCAGTGTTCAGCGCTAGCGTTGCACCTGCTCGTTTTGCTTGAGTTGCAAATGCGAGTGAAACACTCCAAGGATCGATAATGAACTCCCCCGGAACGAGTAATCCACATTCAACACCAGGTCCCAAATGCGGCTCTCGTGCATAGACTTCTTCGGCAGTTAAAATTTTGCATTCCTGATAACCATTTGATACTGCCTTGTTAAGTATCTTTGGAATTTCATCTGCTTCGACTTGATTCCACGCTACTAAAATCGCGCCAGTCTCTTCTACGGCGATGCCACTTTCAGAGGCGTATTTTCTTAGTAAGTGATATCCCTTGGCCACAAGTTTTGATTCCACTGTGCCAGGTGTCATGTCGAAACCAGTGTGCAAAATTGCAGTGTTCGCCTTTGAAGTACCGGCTCCGACGTCATCTAAGGATTCAATACAGATTACGGAGTCAGAATATTTAGTCAGTTCGCGAGTGATTGCGCTACCGACGACGCCTGCGCCGATTACTGCGAAATCAAAGGTTTTCAATTCTGTTTTCCGTTCTTAATCAGTTAACGATTGTGTTGAATTATGCCAATGTTGCATAAAATCTTCTGCTTGAACTTGACTCCATTGAGGCCGGTATCTAGCACTTGGTGTGACGTGCGGAATCGCATCTTTTAGATCTTTACCTGGGTTCATCGCAAGGGTTCCCAATATTCCAACACCGACTGCGGTTGCATCAGGATGAGGAAAAACTTCAATTTCAACTTGCGATAGATCTGCTTGCATCTGCATCAGAGTCTTTGATTGCGTCAAACCGCCATCGACTCGTAACTTCTTAACTTTAACTCCATCTGATTCAATAACGTTAATAAGTTCGTTAACTTGAGCTGCAATCCCATTAATGACGGCTCGGGCTATGTCATCTTTTGAACTTCCAAGAGTGAGTCCCGTAATAGTTGCACTTCCATCGGGCTTCCATCGAGGTGCGCCAAATCCTGCGAAGCCAGGTAGCGCCACAACTCCGTTTGAATGCAAAGGTAGAGAATCAATGTCATTAGCTGAACGCAATAATCCTATTTCGATGAGCCAATCCACAGCACTTGCTGCAGTGAAAACTTGTCCATCTTCGTAATAACGTTTATTACCCGATACATCCCATGCTAAAGAGACTGATAATTTATTTCGAGAAACATTTGGTGTTTCACCAATGTTGCTAAGCAAAAATGCTCCGGTTCCGTACGTGCATTTCGCTTCACCGAGTTCAAGACAATTTTGCGCCAACAAGGCTGCAGATTGATCGACAATTAAACCTGCTAATGGAACGCCTTTTAGTTGGGGAAGATCGGCTGCGACAATCTCTCCAACAATGGCGTCATTTTTTACAATCTCGGGTAATAGTTCATTTTCTAGATCCCACATCCGAAGTAAATCTTGATCCCAGTTTCCACTCTTTAAATCTACTAACATCGATCTGGAGGCCGTAGACGGATCAGTTGCAAACTTATTCGTTAATTTCACAATCAACCAACTATCAAGAGTTGTAATAACGCAATCACTTTGAAAATTATCCCGCAGCCATCGAATCTTAGGTGCAACAAAATATGGATCATTTTCTAATCCTGTGCGGCTTCGAATTACATCATTAAAATTATCTCGTGCCCGGCACAAAGATTGCGCGCGCGAATCTTGCCAAACAATGACTGGTGACAGAGGTTCGAGATTCTTTTTATTCCACGCAAGGACAGATTCGCCTTGGTTTGCAAGTGAAACTGCATCTATAGGCAGCTTATTTCCTTCAAGGGCTTGCCCAACTGCAATCTTGATTGAATTCCAAACTTCTTGCGGACTGCATTCAACGCGACCATCAGGAAAATGATTTACCTGAACATGCGCATTTGCCCGCGCAATGATTTCTCCGTCGTGAAGCAAGAGTGCCTTCGTTCCCGAAGTCCCTTGATCAATTGCTAAAATGAGCATAAGAAATTATTTCACTGGTTTAAAGTCCAACGGTCATTCCGCCATCTTCTCTACAACTGCTTTCGCCGAAGGATTTGTCATCGCGGTTCCATCTGAGAAAACAAGAGTAGGAACAGTGCGGTTGCCGCCATTTACTTTCTCAACAATTTCAGCGGTGCCGGGTACCTCTTCGATATTGATCTCTTCAAAGGTAATATCAAGTTCGGCCAGTTGAGATTTCAGGCGTTTGCAATACCCGCACCACGACGTTGAATACATTACAAATGACATGGGCTACTCGAAGTCTCCGCCGCGTCCAGTGATCTTCTTCTTACTCTTTGCTGGCCGCTCATAGGCAACCAGCAAAGAGATGACGATGATGGCAAAGATGCCAATAACTATGAACTTTTCCATCTGATTATTTAGAGGACAGCCCAGACAACGAGTACGAAGACGGCAATTCCTAGACCAACTACTGCAACTGCAGAGAGTTGTAGGAGTTCACCTGAATCTGCAATTTTCTTAGAAAGCTTTGTTGGCTTGCTAATTTTCTTAAGATCACCAATTAATGACTCTGCTTCGCGGATGGCTGCGTATTGAGAAATAATTGCGAGAATTCCTGTGGCTGCTGCAACACCAATTACGAGGTACTTAGTGGCGTCCGTTGCCATATCAAACTTGCCGTATGCAGCCAATACGAAAACGCTGATCAGCATCAGAGTTGGCGCGATTTGAGCGTTGATAATTTGTGAACGCTTTGTGTTCCAGAGTTCTAATAAGTCTTTCTCGTTCATGTTCTCTCCCGTTATTGTGTGGATTTAGTGTGTTCTTTGAGGAAAGCGTAAGGGGTGGGCTCTGATATTGCAGTGGCGACTCGAGAAAGAGTTGGCGAATTACTTGCCCGCTTTGCTTTATTTGAGCAGTACTTCACGTTTTCCCAATCGCGAGCCCAATTTGAAGTGCAGAGCTAATAAATGAAAAATTCCGCAGCCCCTGTATTAGCAGGCTACGGAATTTTCTATTTAGGAATTTATAGAGCTGGTGTTGATTTTGGAGTAACTCGTAGCTTTGAATTTTGCTCAAAAGAGTAAGCAAGAGAAATTAACTTGGCTTCACCGTATGGCAAACCAACCATTTCTAATCCAACTGGTAGACCAGCTGGTGTTGCACCTGCTGGAACTGTTGCAGCTGGTAACCATGCTTGAGCGGCAATAAGAGTGTTCGTTGGGAAATTCAACACTGTCCAACGATCGCCATCTGTTTCTTCATGTGTTGGAGCAACGATTCTCATTGTTGGATATACAAGTGCTTCGACATTTGCTTTAGCCATTGCGTTAACAATTGCACGTTGGAACTTTTCTCTTTCTGCCAACTTTGGGAAAAACTCTGGATCATCAGTTGGCTTGCTTGGTCCACCAGCGATGGCTTCTAGCAATTCAAGCTTAGGGTGGTACTTCTTAGCTTCGATGATTGCTTCAACAGTCTTGTATTCGAAGTTAGGGTGCTTTGCAAAGAACCCATTCATATCGCTTCGCCCCTGTGTTACATAAAGTGAAGTCGAGACTATGTAATCCATAAGATTTGGAAGTTCGACATCGACAAGAATTGCGCCAGCTTTTTTCATAAGTTCTAGTGAGTTCTCAATGACCTTATTAACAGAAGCGCAATCTGGGTCGGAGTTATCTCCGAATGCTTCTCTGACAACACCAATGCGAGCACCAGAGAGTGAATCCTTTGAAATTGACTCTGAGTACTTCTTATCGCTTCGTCCGATGAAGAAAGCACTTGTGTATTCATCTAGTGGGTCGTAACCAACCATTGAATCCAAAAGGATTGCAGCATCTTTAACTGTGCGTGCCATTGGGCCAGCTGTGTCTTGGAAGACCACCAAAGGTGACATTCCGTTTCTGCTGATTAAACCTGGAGTTACGCGAATTCCAACCAAGCTGCAGAAGGAACCTGGAAGACGAATAGATCCACCAGTATCTTCACCAATTCCAACTAAACCAAGGTTAGCTGCCAATGATGAACCAGTGCCGCTACTTGAACCGCCAGGGTCTCTTGCTAAGTCATATGGGTTCTTAGTTGTTCCGGATTGTGAAGAATAGCTAAACCATGATGTTGCAAAATCAGGCATCGTGGTTTTTGCAAGAATAATGGCTCCTGCTTTTTTAATTTGAGCAACTGCTGTCGCATCTTTAGTGGGAATGTGATTATCAACTGCAATTGAGCCGAAAGTTGTTTTGATTCCGGCTGTCTCTGCCTGGTCTTTTACTACAACAGGCACGCCATGAAGTGGTCCGCTGAGTTTTCCACTTGCCTTTAATTCTGCGTCTAAACGATCTGCTTCTTTCAGTGCGTCCGCATTAATTGCAAGAATCGAATTTAATGATGGTCCACTCTTGTCATAAGCTGCAATACGGTCAAGATAAGCCTGAACTAACTGACGTGCAGATAATTCACCACTTAGGTATGCCTTATGAACTTCTTCGATAGTCGTTTCTAATACTTGAAAACTCATCGTGTGCTCCTCTTTTAATTAGTTGGCTTTGTCCGAATTCCAATCCCTATACAGCTAATTGAACTCCTTTCAGGGGCTTCACATCAACCCCATGGCTCTCTAATTTCGCGCGAACGGTCTTGG
>WLNM01000068.1 GCA_009699825.1 Actinomycetota bacterium | reverse complement strand
TTTCACTTCCAAAATTAGATCCACTTTTAGTAATAGCTAAAACATGGGCGCTAGCAATTACTAGTTCTGGAGTTAATTGAATATCAGCATTGGCCTGATCTTGAACCCAATAAATATCAATAGTAGATCCAGGTAATAATCCATCGGGAGCATCTGCAGCACGAATACTCAGTGGCACAGCACTTAGCGATAGGGAATCTGATTGTGCTGCTATCGAACTTTTAGCAATGAGTTCGTGTGCTTCTATTCGAACTGTGGTGAAAGTTCCAATAATTTGCGCTGCTTGACTTACGTAATTTTCTGATACGTCTCCCAGCATTACTTGGATAGTTGTGAGGTCACTTTCAGTTATTTGGTGCCCCGGAAGTAAGAAAGTTGAAGAGACAATCATGTTCCTCTTCTGATTAGCGAGGGATGAGAATATGAAAGAACTGATTAAAGATGCGACAATCAGAACTATTGCGAGAATTAAACGTGAGCGCGATGATTTTCTTTGAATGGCCATAGGCAGGTACTCAACGCTAGAAATTTATCCGTTGAATTTATGGTGCACACCCATACTTTTTTATGACTCGAGAATCATCTCTTTGAACGTTTTAAGTCGCAACCTTCAAAGACAATCTTTGCCCATGACAACTTTAGAGAGCATTTCATTACTTAAGCCAGTAACTTACGCAGAAATCTCCAGCTGTGAAGCAGAAGATTGGGAACATCCGATGTTGGAGATGTTTAGACCAATTGTGCAAGAACATGAAAAACAGAAAGCTCGACTCTACTTAATCCCCTCAAGTTTTGATGATGAATACGACCCAGACTTTTCTCCTCAACCGACGTCTGCAAGTGATCTCCCTGAGTTGCACGAATGGACTATGAGATTCGTTGTAAGTGTTCTAGAAATCTGGGCTGGGCGGCGTTCACCATCTCAATTAACTCGTATGTGTCACCGAAAAATTTTTACAGAATTACATGCACGGGCTGGCACAATGAAAGAAGTAGGAAAATTACGAACTATTCACCAGAGTGAACCCCTCGATGGAATTTGTGAATCAGTTGTAACTGTGCGATACGGAGAAAGGCTGCGCGCGCTATCCGTTAGATTTGAAGGCGTAGATAATCGTTGGTTGTGTACAGCGCTAGATTTACTATAGAAACTAAGCAGCTCCGTGGCAACGCTTAAATTTCTTGCCTGAACCGCACGGACACGGACCATTTCTTGAAACATCTGTTGATCGCGAAACACCATCTTCATCTGCTGCGGTGTACTTAAGCGATGCTACAGGTGCTTCTGGTTGCTCGAGGCCCTTAGCTTGGACTTTATTGCCGCCTTCAACCTGAACTTCAATATTAAAGAGATAACTTGCGATTTCTTCCTTAATTGCATCCATCATTGCAGTGAACAAATCAAAACCTTCACGTTGATATTCAACGAGTGGATCACGTTGTGCCATCGCACGAAGTCCAATGCCTTCTTGCAAATAATCCATTTCATAAAGGTGTTCGCGCCATTTGCGATCAAGAACTGAAAGCAAAACTTTGCGTTCTAATTCACGCATTACTTCACTGCCCAGACTTTCTTCGCGTCTTTGATAGGCAGCGGCTACATCATCAAGAATGCGTGTTCGTAGGAAATCAACATCCAAACCAGCACGAGAACCAACATCTTGTTCAAGTTCTTGGATTGTAAAAGAAACGGGATAAATAACTTTAAGAGCGCTCCATAGCTTTTCGAGGTCCCAATCTTCGGCAAATCCATCTGCAGTTGCTGCATCAACATATGCCTCAAGAGTCTCACTCATGAATTCAGCAACCTGGTCCTTAATATCTTTGCCTTCTAAAACGAGTCTACGTTCTCCATAAATAACTTCGCGTTGACGATTCATTACATCGTCATACTTCAGAACATTTTTACGAATTTCGAAGTTTTGTGCTTCCACTTGAGTTTGCGCAGATCTAATCGCGTTTGAAACCATCTTGGATTCAATTGGTTCATTGTCTGGAATACCTGCAGCCGATAGGAATCGCTCAACAAGTCCTGAGTTGAATCTGCGCATTAGTTCGTCTTGCAATGAAAGATAGAAGCGTGATTCTCCAGGATCGCCTTGACGCCCAGAGCGTCCACGTAACTGATTATCGATGCGTCGAGATTCATGACGTTCAGTTCCTAATACGTAAAGACCACCTAATGAACTAACGTCATCGTGTCCTTTTGCTACTGCAGCTTTTTGCTTGGCAATTTCATCTGGCCACGCTGCTTCATATTCCTCTGGGTTATCAACTGGAGATAAACCTTTACGTTGTAATTCAAAGTCAGCCATAAATTCTGGATTACCGCCGAGCATAATGTCAGTACCGCGACCAGCCATGTTGGTTGCAACTGTTACCGCTCCAACAACTCCTGCTCGCGCAATAATTGCTGCTTCGCGTTCGTGATGCTTTGCGTTAAGGACTTCGTGTGGCACGCCACTTTTCTTAAGCAATGCAGATAACTCTTCAGATTTTTCAACGCTAACTGTTCCAACTAAAACGGGTTGGCCTTTTCGGTGTCGCTCCACAATATCTGCCGTAACTGCAGCAAATTTTCCAGCTTCTGATTTGTAGACTAAATCTGGCTGATCAATACGAACCATTGACCGATTGGTAGGGATAGGTACGACGCCTAGCTTATAAATCTGATGAAATTCAGAGGCTTCAGTCATCGCTGTACCAGTCATGCCAGAGAGTTTTTCGTATAAACGGAAGTAATTCTGCAGAGTAATTGTCGCAAGTGTCTGATTCTCATCTTTAATTTCAATACGCTCTTTTGCTTCAAGTGCCTGATGCATACCCTCGCTGTAACGTCGCCCTGCAAGAATGCGGCCAGTATGTTCGTCAACGATGAGCAATTCGCCATTCATGACAACATAATCTTTATCACGTTTATAAAGCTCTTTAGCGCGAATGGCGTTGTTTAGATAGCCAATCATCGGAGTATTGGCTGCTTCGTAAAGATTTTCAATCTTGAGTAATTCTTCGACGCGAGTTACACCTTCTTCGAGTATTCCGACGGTGCGCTTTTTTTCATCTACTTCATAGTGACGATTTCGATCGAGTTTTAATGACAATTCACTAAATTCGAGATACCACTTGGTTGCTTTGTCCGCAGGTCCACTAATAATCAATGGTGTTCTGGCTTCATCAATTAAAATGGAGTCAACTTCGTCTACTACGGCGAAGAAGTAATCTCGGTGGACGCATTCATCAAGATTCCACGCCATATTATCTCGCAAATAATCAAAACCAAATTCATTATTTGTGCCATAGGTGATGTCGGCTCCGTATGCCTCACGTCGTTCGCTTGGTGTCATATTGGCAAGAATTACTCCAACATTTAATCCAAGAAATCGGTGAACACGTCCCATCCATTCGCTGTCGCGTTCTGCAAGGTAATCATTAACAGTAACGACATGAACTCCACGACCGGCCAACGCATTGAGATACGACGGAAGTGTTGCAACAAGAGTTTTACCTTCGCCGGTGCGCATTTCTGCGATGTTTCCTCGATGCAGTGCTGCTCCACCCATAATCTGAACGTCGTAATGACGCTGACCTAAGGTTCGTTTTGCGGCTTCGCGTACTACTGCAAATGCTTCAGGAAGTAATTGATCTAAAGTTTCACCTTGAGAGATTCGAGTCTTAAAAACTTGGGTCTGCTCGCGCAACTCATCATCACTCATTGCGACCATGCGAGATTCTTGGGCGTTGACTAGAACAACTATTTTGCTTAACTCTTTAAGGATTCGACCTTCGCCAGCGCGCAAAATGCGATCAACAAAGGCTGGCATCTGTTCACCCTTTCAAAGGTTTATAACGGTCGGTCAAAGTATCTGGCTTATCTTAGCGGTGGTGAGAGGCAGGCAGTAATTGCCGCTATCACCCTTATTCCGCGGACTTCTAAAGCCCGTCGGGCCTCAAGAAGTGTTGCGCCAGTTGTGAGCAAGTCATCGACAAGGATCACATCTGTACCAACTCCCAGTGACCGCAATTTATTCCTGTCTATTGCCAGTGCTTCATAAATATTCTCATGTCGTTGATGGGCATTTAGTTTTGATTGATCTCTTACCTTGCGCGTATGAATCAGTAAATCTGCACAATCAAGTGATTCGTTTCGGGCTAAAGCGTGAGTGATGACGGATAAAAAATCACGACCCCTCTTTCGATTTGAACTTTTTCGAGAGGGTGCAGGTACAAGTATTCCCATCTCAAAATCTCGTAATAGTAAATGAAGGGAATATGAAAGTGCATCAATTACTAATTCATCTGCCGCCTTGATGCCATTTTCTTTCGCCGAGAGAATTATGCGTTTTGCAACTGGAGAATAAAGAACGGCTGAATAGATTTTGAGCGAATCAAATTCACTTCTATACAAATGAGGATTCCAGAGGACTCTGCATTGTGAACAAATATCTAGGCCTAATGCACGACATCCAAAACAGCGCGTTGGAAACAGAATTTCACTTAAGGAGTGAGATTTGCGCATGCAGGAATCATGGCAAAAAACTCGACAGAGTAATCCTTACAAATTAACGCTGTGGGTAATGCTGAGGACTAATTACTAATTATTTAGCGTATTAGCTTCCGTGTTCCCAAGAGTTTAAGTACATATCTTGAGCAGGAGTAAGCACATCAATTTTTCCACCCATACTTTGAAGTTTAAGGCTTGCAACTTCTTTATCGATATAGGTAGGAACTGTATGTACACCTGGCTTGAGATTCATGGCTTCTTTTACTAAGTACTCAGCTGTTAGTGCTTGATCTGAAAATGACATATCCATCACTGATGCAGGATGTCCTTCTGCTGCACCAAGATTTACGAGGCGGCCTTCAGCGATAAGAAGCAGGCGGCGACCATCAGATAATACGTATTCATCTGTTTGGTGACGCATCTTTGCATTCTTTTTCTTTGCGTTTTGCTCGAGCCATGCAACATCGATTTCAATGTCAAAGTGACCAGAGTTAGCCATGATTGCGCCATCTTTCATAACGGCAAAGTGTTCATCACGCAATACATCACGATTTCCAGTAACTGTAATGAATACATCGCCAACTTTGGCAGCATCTGCCATTGGCATTACGCGAAATCCTTGCATCATTGCATCAAGTGCTTTAGTTGGATCAATTTCAGTAATTATTACATCTGCGCCCATGCCTTTTGCGCGTTCTGCAACGCCTTTTCCGCAATATCCAAACCCTGCAACAACCACGATACGTCCAGCGAGTAAGAAGTTTGTAGCGCGAAAGACTGCATCAAGAGTTGATTGACCTGTTCCGTAGCGATTATCAAACATGTGTTTTGTGTCAGTGTCATTAACGGCAATCATTGGGAATTGAAGCGCACCATCTTTGGCCATTTGCGTTAGACGAATAACACCAGTTGTAGTTTCTTCGCAACCACCAGCAATATTTCCGATAAGTTCTTTACGAGTTGTGTGCAGAGTATTTACGAGATCGCAACCATCATCAAATACTTGATGAGGTTGAATATCAAGGGCTGCATTGATGTGTGAGTAATAACCATCGCGATCAACTGCATTGCGAGCAAAGACGCTAATTCCATATTCGTGAACGAGTGCTGCTGCTGTGTCATCTTGCGTTGAAAGTGGATTGGACGCACAGAGTGCAATATCTGCTCCGCCAGCTTTTAAAACTCGCATCAAATTTGCTGTCTCTGTTGTAACGTGCATGCAAGCTGCAATGCGTACTCCAGTAAAAGGTTGTGATTTTTCAAAGCGTTCACGGATCTGTGCAAGTACAGGCATGTTGCGCTCTGCCCATTCGATTCGCTTGCGACCTTCTGCAGCTAGTGATGCATCTGCAATGTCATGCTTTGGAATTGTTGACGTCACTGGTGAATTCACGAACGTTCTCCTTTTAGGTTAAGTACTCAATCGTTTTGACGTGACCTAAGGGGTAGGGCTCTACAGTGTTAGGCGACTAGGGGCTTAGGTTACTGGTACTGGTTACAAATTGAGAACTCAGGCTCTCATTTTCTAACTGTGGCGAGCACCTCGTCTTTGATTTTCTCCATGCGGGCAAGGTCCTTGGCTTCTACATTAAGGCGAAGCAGCGGCTCAGTATTTGAGGGGCGCAGATTAAACCACCACGTATCACCTTGTACGGTCAAGCCATCTAG
>WLNM01000067.1 GCA_009699825.1 Actinomycetota bacterium | reverse complement strand
GCGACACGTATCATTGAAAAAGTAGGAAAAGTAATTGACCAACACGACTCTGTTGGCGCAATTGAATTAGACCAAGATGATGACGAAATGGACAAACTTCACCGATTCTTGTTCGCAACTATGCAAAATGGTCAATGGCCTCACAGCATCGAAATGACTATCGATATCACTCTGCTTGGCCGTTATTACGAGCGTTGTGCTGACCATGCAGTATCAATTGCCAAGCGCGTGTATTTCTTGGTCAACGGCGAATACGCCGCCGAATAAATCTACTTCTTTCCCTGATTCGCAACTGCTGTAATTGCATTAGCTGCAGCTGCTGGATCTAAATACTCTCCGCCTGATTTAAGTGGTTTTAAATCTTCCCCTAATTCGTAATACAACGGGATACCGGTTGGAATATTTAGTCCCGCAATATCTGCATCACTAATACCATCAAGATGTTTCACAAGTGCGCGTAGTGAATTACCGTGCGCCGTAACAAGAACTGTTTTCCCGCTCAATAAATCTGGTGCGATGTTTTCGTGCCAGTACGGCAACATGCGTGTTACAACATCTTTAAGGCACTCTGTCTTTGGAAGATTGCTCCCAAGATCTGCATATCGAGGATCTTTTGCTTGACTAAATTCTGATCCATCTTCAATCGGTGGTGGTGGAACATCAAAAGATCGGCGCCATAATTGAAATTGTTCTTCGCCATATGCGGCAAGGGTTTCTTTCTTATCTTTTCCTTGGAGTGCGCCATAGTGACGTTCATTTAAACGCCATGAACGTGAAACAGGAATCCAATGACGATCACATGCATCCAGTGCTAATTGAGACGTATGAATCGCACGACGCAAAAGTGATGTGTGTACTAAATCAGGCAATAAGCCACGTTCTGCAAGAAGTGCACCACCACGCTTTGCTTCTGATTCACCGGATGCGGATAAGTGCACATCAACCCATCCTGTAAACAAATTCTTTGCATTCCATTCGGATTCACCATGGCGCAAAAGAATTAGTTTGATTGTCATATGAGCATCTTAAATGAAGTGCCGTGCAAACTCTAAATTCGCCAGTGATTCGCCACGAGAAACTCTCCATGCCCACTCGCGACGTATCGCGTTTGCAAAACCTAATTCGAGTAATGGATTAAATGAAGAGTCTGAATACTGCAAAACTGCGCCGAGCAGACGGTCGATTTCGCGATCTGTCACTGCATTTAGCGGCAGACGACCAACTAGATAGATATCTCCGAGAGTATTAATCGCATATGCAACGCCATACATAGACGCGTTTTTTGTCATGCACCAGTGGTGAACGCCTGCTTCATTTTCATCCGGTTTGCGGATAACAAATGCATTGATGCTCAAAGAATGTTCGCCAACTACGAATGCGCAGTGAGTCTGTAATTTGGTCTCACCAGGCAAGGTAACTAAAAAAGTATTCTCATCGCGACGTTCGTAATCTAAATCGTGTGAATCCAGAAATTCTTCAATAATGACGCGTGGATCTATAGCCATCAGGCACCATATGTTTTGCGAGCATCGCGAGCACTAGAAAGCACGCGATCATAAATATCAAGTGTTCCTCGTGCAGTTGCATCCCAACCAAAGTGCGATGCATGTTCGATAGCACCAAGAGATAGAAGTACACGACGTTGTGGTTCTTGAATTAAACGTGCAAGAACTGATGACCATGCACGTGGATCATGACCATCAACAAGTACTCCAGAAATACCGTCTGCAACCGCTGTACGCAATCCACCAACCGCTGTTGCCACAACAGGCGTTCCGCAGGCTTGTGCTTCAAGTGCAACAAGTCCAAAACTTTCTGAATAACTTGGAACACATACAAGATCTGCTGCGCGATACCACTGAGGTAAATCAGCACGTGGTACCGGTGGTGCGAATTGCACAACATCAGAAATCCCAAGCCATGCAACAAGTTCTTTGAGACGTTCTACTTCAGTTGTGTTTGCACCGGATGCTCCACCAATAACATTGACAACGAGTTTTGGGCGAAGTTGTGGTGAGTGCTTAATCATTTCTGCTGTTGCACGAATTAATAACTCAGGACCTTTATGTGGCTGTATTCGACCAACGAAAGTTATAACCAGTGCATCCTCTGCTAGACCAACTTCTTTGCGAGCAGCCGCACGTCCTGCACCGGGGGTGAATGTATAAAGATCCACACCAGGACTTACAACATGAACATTGTCAGGACATGCGCTGTAGAGCGAAACCAGACTTGCTGCTTCTGCATCTGTATTTGCAATTAACCCAGTTGCCGCAGCTACAACTTGTGTTTCACCCTGTACGCGAATCATCGGTTCTGGAATTTCACCTTCGGCCAAATTCAGATTCTTAACACGTGCCATCGTGTGCATTGTGTGCACCAAAGGAATGTGCAGTTTTTCGGCTGCAGGCATAGCTACTTTTCCTGAGATCCAATAATGAGAATGGATTACGTCGTAAGGATCTTCTTTTAGAATACGAATAAATTCTTCGGACAACTCACCGATTAATTCAGGTAAACGCTCTTTCGTAACACCATCAACAGGACCAACGTTTAGGTGGCGAACTCGAACTCCTGGAGAAATTTCTACAATGTCTGCAACATCTTTATTTGTGCGACGAGTGAAAATGTCTACCTGCACACCCATTGCAGCCATTCGTTCAGCGCTTTCGGTGACATAAATGTTCATGCCACCAGCATCACCAATACCTGGTTGGTCCAGTGGTGATGTGTGCACCATCAATGTGGCAATGCGCCCGTTCATGCGCCAAGTCTACTCTCGTGTTATGCAGGCGCGAATTGAACCAATCGCCTCTGATCCTCCATAAACACGCTCAGTTGTATCTGTAATGCTGATACCAAATTCTGCCAACGCAGCAACCATCAAAGTTTCAAATGCTCGAATTGCTCCATCACTGATTTTAAAAATTATTGTGCGCCCATCTGCAAGTGTTGCAACTTCAACACCTTCGGCGCCTTCTTTCATAAATAGCCCTGGTACTTCTCGCATTAATCGAGTTGTTAATCTTTTTTCTCCTGCAACCATCTCTGGAAATTCTCTACATGCCTGTACAACACTTTGATGAATCGGGTCAGTTGAAATAGTCAGTGCACGCATTGCACGTGCTAATCCCATCAATGACAGTAGAAAGAGCGGAGCGCCACATCCGTCAGCACTTGTTAGTGCAACTTCTTCGCCAGCTAAATTCTCTAACTCTTCTTTAATTGCAACCTGCAATGGATGCGCCGGATCTAAATAATTTGCAGTCGGCCAACCAGCAGTAACACACGTTGCAAGCATGCCCGCATGCTTTCCGCTGCAATTCATTGCTAAACGTGTTGGTTTTTTATCGCCCCATGCACGACGCTCTGGTTCGCCCAACGGTTTATCTTTGGCGTTCTGTAAATCTTTTTCAGACAAGCCAACATTTGCCAAAATTTCTAGTGCGCCCTCTTGGTGAATAGCAGCACCTGAATGACTTGAACTGGCCAGTGCCAATAATCGTGGTTCTAGTTTTAAACCACTTCGAATCATTACACTGCTCTGAATAGCTTTAATTGTTGAACGCGGATACGTCAGTTGTGTTGGATCGCCCTTTGTTAAATGAACTGAACCATTTGAATTAAGTAAAACTAGATGTCCTGTATGAATTGATTCGACGACACCGCTTCGCGTGATTTCAGCGAGTATTTCGCCAGCAGAAAATTTAGTCATGTGAGCGAGGAAGGGAAGACCAAATGTGGGCTTGCAACTCTTTACCTTCTGCTGCCATGTCATAAGCAAAGAAGAGTTCGCCTGCAACTAATCCGTATAAGCGCACACCAGCTGTAACAATTTTCGCACTCGGTGCTGAATATCCTTGATCCATTACGAGTTGAATCTTTGGGCCATCAAATTGTCCAACCCAACCTTCGGTGATTCCAGTGTTATGTGAAATAAGAACTTCTAAAACATTATTTGGTTTAACGCGCCAAAAACCTGTTTCAGATCCACCAGGGCGAATTACTTCACCTTCTGCATCAACAATCCATGATCGTGAGTAATACGTTAAAAATGGTCGACCATCATGGTTAAAAACTATTTCGTGATTAAATTCAAATGGTTCGATGCCAGGATATTCACCGCGACCTTTACCGCGCCATGTTCCAACTAACCATGCAAGTGGATTGAGATCTGCATGTAAACCTTCGGGAATTGTAAATACCACTACCGCTGTCCCTTTAAGTACGTACTGCGAATACGAGCGCGCGCTTGACGTTCTTTTCTGCGAACTCCATAAATCATGAGTCCCACACCAAGTAAAAGGGCTGCAACGGCTAAAAGCACAGCGGTTGTGATTTCCATACCCGCAAGCGTACTTTAGAGTTGGAGCATGTCTCGCACTTCTAATCTCGTCATCAAATTAACCTGTGGTCTTGAAGCACCAGAACGCGTATCGCAGGCATTTTCTGTGGCATCTGCTGCATTGGCATCGGGCATACATGTTTCATTCTGGCTAACTGGTGATGCTGCCTACTTTGCACTTCCAGGAAAAGCTGCAGAGTTTGAATTGCCACACGCCGCTCCCCTTGCAGATCAATTAGCGGCACTTGTATCCGGTGCACGAGTTGTTTTATGTTCGCAGTGCGCAGTGCGCCGAAACATTAATGATGGCGATCAAATTACTGGAATTTTTATTGAAGGTGCCGCGTCATTTGTTGAAGAAATTACTCGAGAGAGCACTCAAGCTTTAGTTTATTAAGTTAATTACGCAGGAACAATTACCTGCTGAATTGCAGGAATACCATCGACGCTTACTTGTGCTTCAACTGGCGTATTTCGTTTAATAACAGCAAGTGCAATTGTTCCAAGTTCGTGATGGCGCGCCACTGTGCCAATAAATCCAACTTTTATCTCGCCATTCATGACATCGGTGCCTTGTGGTGGCGATGTAACAACGCTGCCATCGAGGTGCAATAAAACCAAACGACGAGGTGGGTTTCCGAGATTATAAATCTTTGCAACGGTTTCTTGTCCGCGATAACAACCCTTGGACATGTGCACTGATTTGTTGAGAACACCTAATTCATTTGGAATTGATTTGTGATCTGTTTCAAAACCGATACGAATTCGTCCTGCAGCAACTCGCATTGCATCGAGTGCCCACGTTCCAACTTGTGTGGCACTTTCGCCAAATACTTTTCGCATATCTTCTAATTCGGCTCGTGGCACAAGAGCGTATGGTCCACCAAGTTCTGTCTGCACACCAGGTGCGCGCAGAACTGCGTATTCACTGGTTGCATCTCGAACCTCAACGCGCAACATAAATTTCATTTTGTTTAGGTACTCAATCAAACTCTCTTTATATCCACGATCTAAAACTAAGAAAACAGAGTCGCCATCATCGACTACAAAAAATTGATACTCCACGTGACCATGCGGATCCAAGATGAGCGCTTCTTGCCACTGTCCTGGTTGTAATTGTTCATGATGCTGAGTTGTCAGTGCATGTAACCAGGTCAAGCGATCTGCACCTTTAATTGCAACAATATCTAAGTGAGATAAATCAGCCCACGCAGTGCCGTTTTCAAGTGCACGCTGCTCTTTTACTGGTTCTCCGAAATGCCAAATCGCGCCCTTATCTGGGCCATCTTCAACTAGTACGGCGCTCACTTTTGTTTTTCAAAGCAGGCAGCGCATGTGCCATAAATTGCAAAGTGTGAAACATCTGTCTTAAATCCATAATCATCAGCGAGTGCGTTAACAAATTGGCTAGCAATTGTGATTGGTGCATCGCCGACTGCTTCGCATGTACCGCAGACAAGGTGTAAATGTGTGAGCTCTTCTGCTGCGTGATATGTCGCGCCACCATGACCAAGGTGTGTGTGCTGCACAAGGCCAACATTTTCGAGTGTTTCAAGGTTGCGATAAACAGTAGATAAATTAATTCCGGGATGTGTCAGACGAACTTTTTCGGCAACATCTTCGGGAGTTGCATGACCTAATTCGCGCACTGCAGATAAAACTAATTCGCGCTGCGGTGTAAGGCGTAATCCCTTGTCGCGTAATTCGTGCTTATCGGCCATGCGAGAAGTCTAATCTAGATTTGTATAACTAAATCTGCGGGAACGCCTGTCGCTGCGCTCACGCGTAACTCCTTACGCACCCCCGGTGCAAGAACTACGAGAGTCCATGTACCTGGGGCTGCG
>WLNM01000066.1 GCA_009699825.1 Actinomycetota bacterium | reverse complement strand
GCTGCCGCGCGATTGGCACAATTAAGCAAGAGGAGGAATGCATGTCAGCAATGAATCTGACTACACGCCGCTGGATCTCTGTTGTAGCGACGACTGCGCTTGCAGTGTCGTTAGCGATGGTAAGCGGTGTAAGTCCAGCAAATGCTGCTGAGGTAAAAGGTGGAACGTTAAACTTTTACACTCACAATGAACAGGTAGCAGCTCTTGACCCTACAAATATGTATACAGGTCGAGATATCGCACTGTACGGAACATATATTTTCCGTCAATTAACTTCATACAAGATGGTACCTGGCAGTGCCGGTACCGAATTAACTGGAGACTTGGCTACTAACACTGGTGTACCAAGTAACAAGGCAAAGACATGGACATTTACATTGCGACCAGGAGTTACATGGGAAGATGGCACAGCAGTTACTTGTGCTGACCTCAAGTACGGTATGTCACGAGCATTTGCTACTGATGTATTCAACGCTGGCCCAACCTATGCAATTACATGGCTAGATATTCCAAAGTTAAAGGATGGATCTTCTGCCTACGCTGGTCCATACAAAAAAACTGGCCAGAAGTTGTATGACAAGGCAGTAACTTGTTCAAAGGACAATCGAACAATCACATACAAGTTGAGTCGTTCAGTCCCTGACTTTAACTACTTCGCTAGCTATCCAACTGCTGGCCCTGTAAAAGCTAGTAAAGATACTGGTGACAAGTACGACCTACATCCAATGGCAACAGGTCCTTACAAGGTCAAATCTTATAAAATCAACGACAAATTAGTCTTGGTTCGCAACAGCAAGTGGAAGAAGTCTTCAGATCCACTTCGCAAAGCACTTCCAAACTCTATTTCTATCAAGTTTGGTCTCAATGAAGATGTACGTGATGAAATTGATATGACCGACCAGATTCCAAATGGAATAAATATGGATGGTCTGCAATCAACAAACACTCCAACTTACTTTGCGGATCCAACAAAGGCTAAGCAACGCTTAAACATTGTGGACTCTTTCGTAACCTACTTATCAGCTAATAACTCAGCGGGACACCTTGATTGCCTCCTTGTTCGTAAGGCTGTTTTCTTCGCATACGACAATCAGTCACTCATTGATCTTGCAGGTGGATTGAAGTACTACGGTGAGATGGGCGATAACATCGTCAAGCCAAACCTAGGTATGGACTACATCGCAACAAAGGGAAATATTCACGATCCAAACTTCAAAATTGGTGGAAATCCTGAATATGCAAAAACTTTACTCGCACAAGCCAAGACTGAGTGCCCAGATGCATACGATCGTGCGACAAACCCTGCAAAGGGCTTGAAGTACTACCGTGCTGATACTGCGGATAATAAAAAATCTGCAGTAATTGTTGAAGCTGCTCTTGCTAAGGCTGGAATAGTTATTGAAACTGTTTACAAGCCATCTGGTACTTACAACGCAAACCTCGTTGAATACAGTGCAGCAACTGACTTCATAGGTTCAGGTTGGGCACCCGATTGGGCAAATGCATCAACTGTAATCCCAGAAATGTGGGGAGATGGTTGCTGTAACTACACCAGCAATGAAAAGACTCCAGCGTATGCACCATTTATCGCGAAGATAAATAAGGCCTACGTTGAATTGGATCGCAAAAAACAAGCCAAACTTTGGCATGAACTCTCACAATACGGAATGGATCAATATTGGTACATCCGTACGGTCTTCTCAAAAGATCAATTAACTTGGGGATCTAAAATTGGTGGCTTCCAGGAATGGAAGATTATGTCTTCACCAATCTATAACGATCTATATATCAAGAAATAAAAGTAAAATAAGTTGCTGGATAATCCGCAAGGGTTATCCAGCAACTTAACTTTTCCACATTAATCACCTCGTTCTTTTCAGGAAAAATCCCACAAGGAGTTAAGTCAAAATGCTGAAGTATGTAACAAGACGCCTGTTGTATACAGCGATACTTCTGCTCATAGTTAGCTTCACAATTTTTTATATTTTTGATTTAATTCCAGTTGATCCAGCGCGATTAATCTGCTCAAAACAATGCACACCTGATTTGGTCGAAGCCAATCGACATCGCCTAGGTCTTGACGTCTCTGTCCTAGAACAGTGGTGGCGATTTATTCAAGGTCTCTTTCAAGGTCGTACATATGGCGAAGGTGGAGTAGAAGATATCTATTGTGGAGCGCCCTCATTTGGTTATTCTTTTAATCGCCACGAATGTGTTTCAACAATTATCGCGGACGTTTTCCCTACAACACTGAGCCTAACAATTGGAGCTTTTGTATTGTGGCTCTCTGTCGGTGTTTCCCTGGGCGTTCTTGCTGCGCGCAAAAAAGGAA
Source organism: Actinomycetota bacterium (assembly GCA_009699825.1). Taxonomy (GTDB): domain Bacteria; phylum Actinomycetota; class Actinomycetes; order Nanopelagicales; family Nanopelagicaceae; genus Planktophila. Next base: position 3,865 of record WLNM01000066.1, on the reverse strand, counting down.
AATTTGCAGATAGAGCCAGTAATGTATTTGTGCTAGTCGGTACATCACTTCCAACTTTTATTACAGGAATTTTAGTTGTTCTCTTTATCGTGCTTAAGTTTCATTTAGTCAATCCACTCGAACTCGGCGATTGGAAAAATCCAATTACCGATCCAATTGGGTGGCTTCGAACTTTCTTTTTTCCTTGCGCAACGTTGGCCCTTGCCTACGCCGCGACTTACACGAGATTTACTCGCTCTAACGTTTTAGAGATTAGCAGTGAAGATTACATTCGCACTGCGCGTGCTAAAGGTTTGAGTGAAAAAGTGATTCTCCGTAAGCACACTTTGCGTGCAGCCCTTGCGCCAATTGTCACGATTGCTGGCTTGGACTTCGCTGGACTTTTAGGTGGCGCAATCATCACCGAAGGAATTTTTGGATTGTCTGGACTTGGAAAACTAAGTCTTAAGGCTGTACTTGAAACTTACGACCTACCAATTATTGTTGCAACAACTTTGGTGGGGTCAGCATTTGTTGTCATCATGAACCTCATTGTCGATGTCGCGTACGCATATTTAGATCCGAGAGTTCGTACCTGATGACAAAATTCCTAGAAGTAAAAAATCTTTCAGTCTCTTTCCCGACCGAAGATGGTCTGGTTAAAGCTTCCAATGATGTTTCATACTCAGTAGACCTTGGAAAAACCTTAGCAATCGTTGGCGAATCCGGATCTGGTAAGTCTGTTTCAAACTTGGCAATCATGGGTCTACATAATCGAGCGACTACTCAGATTTCTGGAAGTGCTTTTCTTAATCTTGACGAAAGTCCAATCGATGTAATTTCGGCGCCAGAAGAAACTGTCCGTCGTCTACGCGGAAAAGTAATGTCAATGATTTTTCAGGATCCAATGTCGGCGCTGCATCCATATTTTTCGGTTGGTAATCAAATTGCTGAAGCCTGGTCTCTCTATAACGAAGGATCAAAACGCGATGGAATGAAGCGTGCCACTGAAATGTTGGACCTCGTGGGTATACCTAGCGCCGCAGATCGAGTAAAGGATTTCCCTCATCAATTCTCAGGCGGCATGCGCCAGCGAGTAATGATTGCGATGGCGCTAGTTAACAATCCAAAGTTGCTCATTGCTGATGAGCCAACAACAGCACTAGATGTAACAGTGCAATCACAAATTCTTAAATTGATTCAAGAAATTCAAAAAGAATTTAATATGGCAGTTATTCTGATCACTCATGACTTAGGTGTAGTCGCAGAAGTTGCGGACAATGTATGCGTAATGTACGGCGGAAAAATAGTTGAAACTTCTGCAATTGATGAAATTTTCTATCGCTCCCAACACCCCTATACAACTGCTTTACTTGAGTCAATCCCACGAGTAGATCAATTCGGCAGCCATCGACTAAAGGCTATTTCAGGGCAACCACCATCATTAATCGGATTACCAAAGGGTTGTTCGTTTGCTCCGCGCTGTCAGTTTGTTTCTCACGTTTCTGGTAATCGATGTACGACAGAGGATCCAGAATTGACTGAGAAAGCGAAAGATCATTTCGCTCGATGCTTTCTTAGTACGGAGCAAATTCATTCCCTCACAGGAAGAAATGTGAAGGCCTAATGAATTCAGAAAATATCCTAGAGCTTCGCGGCTTGCAAAAACATTTCAAAGTTGGTGGCGCATTTGGTCGAGGCAAGACACTAATTAAAGCTGTCGACGGTGTTGATTTTACCGTCGGTCGCGGAGAAACCGTAGGACTCGTTGGAGAATCTGGTTGTGGCAAAACAACTGTTGGCCGCACTGTGATGAAAATTTATGACCCAACCGCTGGAAGCATAATTTTCGAAGGTGAAGACATCTCCAAACTGAGTAGAAGAGAGATGAAAGTTCGTCGATCAAAGATGCAGATGATTTTTCAGGATCCTTACGCATCTCTGAATCCTCGGCATACAGTTGGAACAATAATTGAAGCGGCTTTTATCATTCACAAAATAGAACCAACCGGTGGACGCGTCAAAGCGATTCAAGAACTTCTCGAAATGGTTGGACTGAACCCCGAGCACATCAACCGTTTTCCTCACGAATTCTCGGGTGGACAACGTCAACGTATTGGAATTGCACGAGCACTTGCACTGAAACCACATTTAATAGTTGCCGACGAACCCGTCTCGGCGTTGGATGTTTCGATTCAGGCTCAAGTGGTTAATCTTTTAGATGACCTACAAAAAGAACTTGGACTTTCTTATCTTTTTGTTGCTCATGATTTATCAGTAGTGCAACATATTTCAGATCGTGTAGTGGTTATGTACCTTGGAAAAGTAATGGAAATTGCAACAACCATCGAACTCTTTGCCAATCCCCGTCACCCTTACACAAAAGCTCTGCTCTCAGCCGTACCGATTCCGGATCCAATTATTGAACGCAAGCGAGAGAGAATTATTTTAACTGGCGATTTACCAAGTCCTGCCAATCCGCCAACTGGATGCGTATTTAGTACTCGATGCTGGAAAGTACAGGATCGTTGTATTAGCGAAGCACCTGTGCCAATTCAGATTTCACCGAATCACACCCTTGCTTGTCACTTTCCAGAAGGCACAAGTAATTCTTAAATATTTTTAGTTACTTGAGCGTTCCATTAAGGGCAAGCACTACATCAGGGCTGGAGAGAGAAATCTTTAGAGGATCTCCAACTTTAGCGTTACACGCAATTGCATAATTAAAGGTTACATCTGCACCTACAACGAGTGGGTCAGTAGGTGCGCCTGCGATGCCGTTGTCTCCGTCAAGAACATCGATGCAACTTCCGTCAGCTGATGAACTTGTGATTGTAAATTGAGTCACATCGAAATCATTTGTGCCGCCATTTGAAATTTGAACTGTGAAGCGATCAGCAACTTGCCCCTTAATGAAATTTGATGCGTAAGGACCAGGTGTAAATGATTCAGGGGTAGAAACAGTTACCTTAATTCCACTGCCAATATCTAAGGGTGAACCAAAATCTAAAGCCAATTCAGGTATCGGTGTTTCAATAACTTCAGGTGTTTCATTAAGTCCAGATGTTTTTTCCGAGCAACCTGTTAACGAAGCAATTAACGTAAGAGTAATAACTGAAATAATACCGACTGATTTCTTCGTGAACATGTTTCTCCTGGCTTGGACTTTTGTATTAGGGATAATATTTTTTTTGTAGAGACTTAAAGCATACCAACTATTTTTAGTTGAAATATGTGATTATTGCGCCAGCAATCGTTAAATTGATTGCATCATTAGCTGTCTCAATAATCCATACTTTGACGTTCTCGCCACCAAACAACCTATGCGAAAGTGAGGCGAACATTGCTATCCCCACTCCCAGTGCAAAACCAACGAGTGCGCCATCTGAAACGCCAAAGTTTGCGTTATTGTGACCAAGTGCTGTGACGACAAAGGCAACCGTGAGAGTTTGAATTAAAACCCCGATGATGGTTCCGCCAAATAACAGTGCAGGTTTGTTCTGACTTGTTGAGAGTTGACCTGACGCGTTTCCCTTTGCTTTCATCCACACTGGATAAAAAGTTTTGGGGCCAAACCAGATGGCCCCACTGATGAATGAAACAATAAAAGCGAGGAGTACACCTAGGAGATTAAGTCCAGTAAATGTCATGCGGAAATTTTACATCTCTCGACGCTGAAACTCAGGTATTGCTCTCTTCTCACATCTTGTAAAGTGCCTGAATGGATTCGAAGGTGTTTGGGGTGAATTTAAGTGTTTGATATCGCATTAAGCGTTAATGCCTGTGCCCGCTCAAACACTCGCGCCGATGTTGCATGGTTAATTTCTTCTGAACCCGTCTTTGAAAGTGCTGTCTCAGATGCTATTGCTATAACTCCTGGCGGCGG
>WLNM01000065.1 GCA_009699825.1 Actinomycetota bacterium | reverse complement strand
TCATATGACTACGACAAAGGTTGCAGTAATTCTGACCATGGAAGTTGTATTCGCAGCGATATTTGCCATTATTTTCGGTGGTGAACGCTTAAGCCTTCAAACCGCCCTGGGTGGAATCCTTGTCGTGATCGCCATGTATGTAATCGTTGTCAAAGAAGCGTGAGAAAATAAACCATGGCAATTGACCTTCGATCAGATACCGTTACAAAACCATCACAAGCAATGCGCGATGCAATCGCATCGGCACCTGTTGGCGATGATGTCTATGGAGATGATCCAACAGTTAATTCTCTCGAAGAACGAGTTGCTGCAATGTTTGGTAAAGAAGCGGCGCTTTTTTCTCCCACTGGTTCACTTGCAAATCAATTAGGAATCCGCTCTCTCGTAGCACCTGGAGAAGAACTACTTGCCGAAACAAATTCTCATATCGTTCGCGCCGAACTTGGCGCTGCTGCTGTATTTTCAGGAATTACAACTCGTACATGGCCTGCAAAAAATGGATTACTCAAGGCTGCCGATGCACTAGAAATTGCTCGTCCAAATTCTGGGCCTTATTTAGTATCAACAACGGCAATTGCAGTTGAGAACACCCACAACTTCGGTGGCGGCACAGTCCAACCTATTTCTGAAATCGCAGCACTTAAAAAAGGTGCTGATGAAATAGGTATAGCCCTGCACTTAGATGGTGCGCGAATCTGGAACGCTCATGTTGCAAGCGGAGTCGCTTTTTCAGAGTATGGAAAGTATTTCGACACTGTAAGCGTCTGCTTATCCAAGGGATTAGGTGCACCAGTTGGTTCTTTGATTCTTGGCAGCAAAGAGATGATCGCTCGGACACGTGTGTGGCGTAAACGCTATGGCGGTGGGATGCGTCAAATTGGAATTCTCGCTGCAGCTGGTCACTACGCACTTGATCACAACATCAGCCGACTAGTCGAAGATCACGCACGTGCGAAGAAAATTGCTCTGGCTTTGGCTGCAATTGATTCATCTCTTATTGATCCTGCAACTGTTGAAACAAATATTGTTGGACTTGATTTAGCGAACTTTGCTTTTAGCGCATCAGATTATGCTGCATCTTGCAAGGAAAAAGGCCTATGGATTAGCGCGTTGGGTCCAAAGTACGCCCGACTTGTCACTCACTTAGATTTTGATGATGCACAAACAGATGAAGCAATCGAAATTTTAAAGCGCTGCCTCAAAGCGTAATAACCACTCTTTTTTATTTAGTCCGTACGCGTAATTACCTAGCGCTCCCCCAGTTTTTACAATTCGATGGCACGGCACAACTAATACGATTGCATTCTTTGCGCATGCACTTCCAGCAGCACGCACTGCAGCTGGTGAACCTGCGCGCTCAGCCAGATCAGAATAAGAAAGCGTTTTACCAGCCTTTACTTTTCGCATGGCTTTCCAAGCTGCTTGTGAAAAATGTGGACCTGATTGCCTAACCTTTATTGCATCGAGTGAAGTTAAATCTCCATCAAAGTAATCTGAAATTAACTCTGAAATTACCGAAATTGATTTCACTTCTTTTATTTCACGCGCTCTATCTGCTTCATCCAAGGAAGCCTTGAGGGCACTTACTGTGGAAAGGTTTGCCGCAAGTAATACATCTTCGTGGGCAATGAGATTAAGTGTGCCTATCGGTGTCTTATGTGATGTTAAAAAGAGAGGCACTACGCTAAATTAGCGATCGCGCAACATTTCCGCAACCAAAAATGCTAACTCAAGAGATTGAGAGTGATTTAAGCGCGGATCACAGGCTGTCTCATAACGTGATGCAAGATCTGATTCAGAAATTTTCTCTCCGCCACCAACGCACTCAGTTACATCATCACCAGTTAATTCAATGTGAATTCCACCAGGATGGGTTCCAAGTGATTTATGTACTTCGAAGAAGCCCTTGACTTCATCCATAACATCATCGAATTTACGAGTTTTGTAACCCGACGGTGCTTCATACGTATTGCCATGCATTGGATCGCAGACCCATAAAACTTTTGCTCCTGATTTTGTAACGCCATCGACTAGCCCAGGTAGCACTTTTCTAATATTTGCAGCACCCATACGTGTAATGAAAGTCATGCGACCTGGTTCGCGATCAGGATCTAGTCGGTCGATAAGCGCTAGTGCATCTTCAACGGTTGATTTAGGTCCAAGTTTTACGCCAATTGGATTCTTAATCTTGGATGCAAAATCTATGTGTGCACCATCTAATTGACGTGTGCGTTCACCAATCCAGAGGAAGTGAGCAGAAACATCGTATGGATTTCCAGAGAGTGAATCAATACGTGTCAGCGCCTTTTCATACTCAAGAATGAGTGCTTCGTGGCTAGAGAAGAAATCAACGGATTTAAATGCATCTGGATCTACGCCAGCTGATGTCATGAAGGCAAGAGCGCGCCCAATTTCATTTGCCATCTCTTCGTAGCGCGTTCCAACAGATGAGTCACGGATAAAACCCTTGTTCCATTCGTGAACACGACGTAAGTCCGCAAAACCACCTTGAGTGAATGCACGAACAAGATTGAGAGTCGCAGCAGAAGTGTTGTACACACGTACTAAACGCTGTGGATCTGGTGTACGTGCACTCTCTGTAAATTCAAGATCATTTACTGCATCTCCGCGATATGCCGGAAACGTTACATCACCACGAGTTTCCAGATCATTAGAACGTGGCTTTGCGAATTGACCAGCCATTCGTCCGACTTTTACAACCGGAATTGATGAGTAGTACTGAAGTACTGCGGCCATCTGCAAAATAGTTTTTATACGGTTTCGAATTGAATCGGCAGTTGCAGCAACAAAAGTTTCGGCGCAATCTCCGCCCTGCAGCCAAAATGCTTTTCCTTCAGCAGCTAAAGCAATACGCGCTTTGAGATCATCACATTCGCCAGCGAAAACAAGTGGCGGAAAGGATTTCAACTCTTGCACAGCAGATTTAATTGCAGCGCCATCGCTTCCACCTGGCCATTGCGGTTGTTGAGCCGCAACTAATCCAGGTGTAAAGAGATTATCGATTGAGGAAGTCATAGGGATAAGGGTAGAGAACTTTGGTCGATTCGCGCAGGCGAATTATCCAAAGAAAATCTCGGCTTCCTTATAGAGGGCTGGATCAACAGTTTTGAGTTTTTCGGTCGCACTCGCTAGTGGAACGCGCACAATATTAGTCCCGTGAAGTGCAACCATGGTGCCCCAATCTCCTTCGTGAGCCGCTGTAATCGCGTGCAGTCCGAAGCGAGTAGCAAGAACGCGATCAAATGCCGTCGGTGTTCCACCACGTTGAATATGACCGAGCACAGATGTTCGGGCTTCTTTGCCAGTCTTTGTTTCAATTTGTCCAGCGAGCCAATCGCCAATTCCGGAAAGCTTGACGTGACCAAAAGCATCAAGTGTTTGATCCTTCGTAATCATGTCGCCTTCTTGTGGCATGGCACCTTCTGCAATAACGATAATTGGTGCAAAGTGAGACTTGTATCGAGATTCAACCCATTGGCAAACTTGGTCTACAGAAAATGGAATTTCCGGGATTAAAATACATGTGGCGCCACCTGCAAGACCTGAGTGCAGAGCAATCCAACCAGCATGGCGACCCATTACTTCAACAATCAAAGTGCGGTGATGTGACTCTGCAGTTGTATGTAATCGATCAATTGCTTCTACTGCAATATTGACAGCGGTATCGAATCCAAATGTGTAATCAGTGTTATTTAAATCATTATCAATAGTCTTTGGAATACCAATTACCTTGACGCCAAGTGCATCAAGTTTTGTTGCAACACCAAGTGTGTCTTCTCCACCAATTACGATCAGAGCATCAATGCCCATCTTTGATAAATTATCTTTAATTTTTTCAACGCCATTCTCAATTTGAAATGGGTTGGTCCGAGATGAACCAAGGATGGTTCCTCCACGCGGAAGAATCCCGCGAGTTACTTCTAAATTCAATGGCATCGTCAGACCTTCAAGAGGTCCCTTCCAGCCATCACGGAACCCAATAAATTCGTGACCATATTCTTTTACGCCTTTGCGAACTACCGCACGTATTACCGCATTAAGTCCAGGACAATCTCCGCCACCTGTTAAAACACCGATGCGCATTTAGAAAACTCCTAAATAAATTGTCTGAGATTGGTCAACGCTTACTAGCACAGTCTAGCCTTCACTCATGGCTAACTCGAAATTAGTTGCGGGCGTAGATTCATCTACCCAATCGGTAAAAGTGCTTATACGTGATGCCAATACCGGTGCACTTATTCGCCAGGGCCGAGCAAGCCACACAGATGGCACGGAAATAAACCCACGCATATGGAAAGACGCACTCGATAGTGCAATCAATGAAGCAGGTGGGCTCGAAGATGTAGCAGCAATTTCAATTGCAGGCCAGCAACACGGAATGATTGCACTTGATTCTGATGGCAATGTAATTCGTGATGCTCTTCTATGGAATGACACGCGTTCTGCGCAAGCTGCGTCGGATCTCAATAACGAATTAGGCGGTGATGTTGAAACTGCGCGCAAAATTGGATCTGTTCTTGTTGCAGCATTTACTGCATCAAAACTTCGTTGGATGGCAGATAACGAGCCAGAAAATGCAAAAAAAGTTGCAGCTGTGGCACTTCCCCACGATTGGTTGTCTTGGCAATTACAAGGTGGCAAAGATTTTGCAAAATTATTTACCGATGCAAGTGATGCATCCGGTACCGGTTATTTCGATCCATCAACTTCACACTATCGCGATGACATACTCAAGTTAGCACTGCGTCACGACGGAGATTATGTGCTTCCGCGAATTGTTAAACCTGGTGAATTCGGTGGAAATACCCCATCTGGAATTCCAATTGCAGGAGGAGCCGGAGATAACGCTGGAGCCGCTCTTGGACTTCAAGCAGAACCCGGAGACGTAATTGTTTCACTTGGAACAAGTGGCACCGCATTTGCAGTTTCTAAAACTCCAACTCATGATGCAAGCGGACAAGTTGCTGGTTTAGCAGATGCATCTGGGCAATTTTTACCACTTGTGTGCACACTTAATGCCGCCCGGATACTTGATGCAGCAACTCGAATTCTTGGAATTTCACATGATGAAGTTGGACAACTTGCACTGACAGCAGATGCTGGAGCGCATGGACTTGCACTCTTGCCATATTTCGAAGGAGAACGTACGCCAAATCGTCCAAATGCCAAAGGTGTATTTAGCGGAATGAATTTAGCCAATTCAATTCGCGCAGACATTGCACGAGCGATGATTGAGGGAATGCTCTGCGGATTAGTTGATGCTGTCGATGCATTAGAAAAACTCGGAGTTAATGTTCAAAGAATTCTGCTTATCGGTGGCGCTGCGAAAAATCCTGCTGTTGCACCCATTGCAAGTGCACTCTTTGGTCGCGAAATATTGATTCCACCAGCTGGTGAATATGTTGCAGATGGTGCTGCCAAACAAGCAGCATGGGCACTTCTTGGCGAATCAACAATGCCTCGCTGGAATTTAGGTACAGTTGCACGTGTGAATGAAAAGGCAACACCACATGTAATCGATCAATATCGTGTATTGCGCGATCAGACAGAGAATTGGTGATTAATTGAGTCGTCGCTCACTTACCTTATTTTTATTCGTTGGCTTGTTATGGGGTATTCCGTACTTATTTATGAAAGTTGCCATCGATACTTTCACGCCTTCTGTTATCGTTTTTGGCCGTGTTGTTATTGGCGCTGCATTACTTATCCCAATTGCTCTTAAACAAGGTGGCTTAGGCGCAATTTTCAAAGGGTGGAAATACGTAATTCCATACGCTGCGGCTGAAATGATCGGCCCTTGGTATTTGATCTCATCTGCTGAAAAAAATATTACATCAGGACTTGCTGGCTTACTTGTTGCAACCGTTCCAATCTGGTCAACTATTTTCGCATCGGTTAATGGCGATAAAACTGTCTGGCACAGCACTCGGTTGTTTGGTTTAGTCTTTGGCTTTGCTGGCCTTGTTGCCCTCGTTGGCATCGAAAGTATTACTGGCAACAGTTCTATCAAATCAATTTTTATGGTTCTACTGGCAGCAATGCTCTATGCATACGCGGTTAATATGATTACTCAAAAATTACCTGGAGTGTCAGGTATTGCACTCAACGGTGTAGCTATGGCGATTTCAGCAATCTTCTTTGCACCCTTTGCTTATGTGCAATGGCCAAGTGGTGCTATTCCAATCAATGCGGTGTGGAGCATCGTGGGCTTAGGAGTTTTGTGTACGGCACTTGCTTTCGTAATCTTCTTTACTGTAATGGCAGACATCGGTCCTGCACGTGCATCATTGGTGACCTATATCAACACAGCCTTTGCTGTGTTACTTGGTGTAATTATTTTGTCCGAACCAATCACTCT
>WLNM01000064.1 GCA_009699825.1 Actinomycetota bacterium | reverse complement strand
TTGCGAATTATCCTTTTGTGAATCTGACATATGCATAAGTCTACCGATAACCTGTATCTCTATGTGTGGCCGTTATGCGCAATCGCTGAACACCTCCGAACTGGCAGAAGAGTTTGGCATCGGTGTGCAGACCCCTGCCGAAGAGTTGCCTGCAAGTTGGAATATCGCACCGACAAATCCCATTTACATAGTTCGTGCGTCTCAAATGATTGCAGATCAGAAAGAATTATCCATCGCATCCTGGGGAATCATGGCGCATTGGCACCAGAGTGAAATGGATGCACGGGCTTCGCAATCTCACGCGATAAATGCACGTTCAGAATCTATTCATGAAAAACCAACATTTAGAAATGCGTTTAGAACTCAGAGATGTCTAATTCCTGCAGACGGATATTACGAATGGGCAACGGCACTCGGAAGATATTCTCCTAAACAACCTTTTTACATAACATCTGCTAAAACTCGTTCGCTACCAATTGCTGGAATTTGGTCAATATGGAAAAGCATGGAAGGTGAAGTAATTCAAAGTGCTGCAATTATTACTCGAGAAGCCGTTGGTGAATTAGCAACTATTCATAGTCGCATGCCAGTAATGATGTCCTTAGATCGTTGGGATGCATGGCTTGATCCAGCTCAACACGATGTTGAAGTTTTGCGTTCACTCATGGTTAACGAGCAGCCAGATGATGGCTTAATTACGCGCCCTGTTTCTTCGCAAGTGAACCTGGTTCGAAATAACACCCCGCGTCTGATTGAGCCGATTGCATTAGGTGAACCCGAAACCCTGTTCTAGCGCGCTTCGCAATGCATGTAGGTACGGCGACGCGATAGCCTTACGGCGATGTCATCCACTGATTTAGTAAAAGAGAGCGCTGCCGATCGCACCAATCGGTTCGAGCGCGATGCTCTTGTGTTCACAGATCAGTTATACGCAGCTGCACTTCGTTACACAAAAAATCCAGATGATGCACGCGACTTAGTTCAAGATACATATCTAAAAGCTTTCACTTCCTTTCATCAATTCGAGCCAGGCACAAATCTAAAAGCATGGCTCTATCGCATTCTTACAACTACGTTTATTAATACCTACAGAAAAGATCAGCGCCGTCCACAACTAAGCGGTGGTGAAGTCGAAGATTGGCAGTTATCCAAAGCTGCATCGCATACAAGTGATCAAGGAAAGTCTGCAGAAGTTGAGGCGCTAGAAAGTCTTCCAGATAGCGATATCAAACGGGCACTTCAAGAAATTCCAGAAGAGTTTCGTATCGCAGTTTATTTAGCTGATGTTGAAGGATTTGCATATAAAGAAATTTCAGAAATCGTTGGTGTTCCAACAGGAACAGTAATGTCGCGTCTGCATCGTGGGCGCAAGCAACTTCGCGAAAAATTAACTGAGTATGCAAAAGAACTTGGCTACTCCACAGATAAAACTAATAAAAAAACTGGCAAAGTAGAGGATAAGGGGGAGACATCATGAGCAACAGTTTTATCCATGAAACTAATTGTGTAGATGTTCTTCACTCAGTACTGCTCTTTGTCGATGGCGAAATTTCAGATACATCAGAAATTGCAACAATTGAAGTTCACTTACAGCAATGTCCTGCATGTAACGCTGAACTCGAACACGAACGCAATGTCCGATCCCTCATTCAATCGGTACTTCGCAGATCATGCAATGAGCGAGCACCTCAAGAGTTGCACGAACAAATTCATCAACAACTCTTCAATGCCTCAACCAATAGCGCACCAGATATTGTCCGTGAATTTAGAATGACTGAGATCTCCATTGAGATTAATGAAGATGGCACAATCGAATCGCGTGAAATTCATATTGAGCACACTGAGGAATACCGCTTCCCTAACGAAGAGGCTTGATTCTTATGATGGTTCCGTCGGAAGAACTCGTAGGTGCGGTGGCTTTTTCATCCATGATTGTTCGTCCAGGAGATACCGCGGTTGCAATCGGTGTCGGAGATTTACCTGTTCTTGCTAACTCACTCATTATTAACGCAATGCAAAGTGCTGCAATTGCATCAATCGCCGAACACCTAGAAACAGGTGAAACAACTGTTGAAACATCTATCGCACTTGAATTCCACGGTGGCATTGCAATTGGTGGCGAATTACGAACTTCGGCGAATTGCACTGAGATTAATGGCCGCGAAATAACTTTTATTTGTGAGGCTTATGAAGGTGAAAGACTTGTTGCATCTGCTGTAATAAAAAGAACAGCGGTTGAGCGAGTATCTTTCCTCGCCCGAACCGCTGCTCAATCAATAAAGTCGAGTACTACTTCTTAGTCGCCCAGAAGATTTCTGCGATTTCATCAATCTTTACGATCAACTTATCCGCAACTGCAACGTCATTTGTACCCTTTGTGCCGGCTGCGCCAGCAAGTTTTGTTGCATCATTAAATAATGTGTGCAACTGAGGATAAGCCTCAAAGTGATTTGGCTTAAAGTAATCAGTCCACAAAACCCATAGGTGTTCTTTAACTAGATTTGAACGCTCTTCCTTAATTGTTACAGAGCGAGATTTAAAGTCTGCATCGCTACTTGCTGCATATTTCTCCATGCAAGCTTTAACTGAAAGTGCTTCAATCTTTGCTTGTGCTGGATCATAAACTCCGCAAGGAAGATCGCAGTGTGCAAGTACAACTGTCTTTGGCTGGAATAATTTCATTGGATTCTCTCCTTCAAGAGCGCTATCTACGCGTTAACACGCGAACAACTATGTGCAAGACTACTGTTCGTGAGCAGATTTGGCACAGTGCGAGTTTCTGGGCACTCAATGGCCCCTACTTTTAACGATGGGGACTGGTTACTGGTCTGGTACTCCCCGCGCATTCGCATACACCTGGGTCAACTCGTAGTTCTTCGCCGACCCCTTGATGCGCGAGCCGCAGTGGCTTCCTTATTTATTAAACGCATTGCTGGCCTCAATGAATCCTTCGTAACTGTCTACGGGGATAACAAAAATGCCAGTACCGATTCACGCCAATGGGGAGATATTCCGAGAGAAGAAATTATTGGAAAAGTTATCGGTAGATATCACAAAGCTAAAATTAAAACTGCTTAGCGAGTAAAGGCTTCCATCAATAATGCTTTTTGTTCTTCCTCATGCAAGTGATGATTTCCTGTTGCAGGACTTGCTGTAGCGCGACGAGAAACGCGACGCAATGTTCGTCCACCAAATCCTTCTCCACCAAATTGTTCTGCTGTGCGAAGTGCAACAAATGGCCATGGACCTTGGTTGGCCGGTTCATCTTGTACCCATAACAACGTTGCATTTGGATGTTTAGCAGCTTCTGCAGCCATCTCTTTTGCAGGTAGCGGATATAAAAGTTCTAGACGCACGATTGCAGTTGTATCTTCTTTGCGCGCTGCACGTTCTGCAACAAGATCGTGATAAACCCGACCAGAACAAAAAATTACGCGAGTTGCATTGTTAACAGAATCATCTGCAATTAACTTCTGGAATTGGCCTGATGTAAAATCTTGTAGTTTCGAAGCCGCAGCACGTAAACGCAACATTGATTTAGGCGTAAAGACAACCATTGGTCGACGTGTTGGGTTCTTCGCATGCCATCTCAAAAGATGGAAATACGATGCAGGAGTTGATGGTTGAGCAATAGTCATATTTCCTTCAGCGCACAGCGCTAAGTAACGTTCAATACGCGCAGATGAGTGATCTGGTCCTTGTCCTTCATAACCATGTGGCAATAGGAGAACTATCGAAGATCGCTCGCCCCATTTTTGCAACGCTGACGAGATAAATTCATCGACAATAGTTTGTGCGCCATTTGCGAAATCACCAAATTGCGCTTCCCACAAAACTAGCGCTTCATCACGGACAACTGAATAGCCATATTCAAAGCCCATTGCGGCATATTCAGAGAGCAAGGAATCAATAACAAAGAATTGGCTTTCATCACTAATTAATGCACGAAGTGGCGTCCACTCGTTACCGTTTTCTTTATCCACGATAACTGCGTGGCGATTACTGAATGTTCCACGGCGTGAATCTTGCCCTGCTAAACGAATTGGTCGACCTTCAAGTAAAAGTGAGCCGAATGCGAGTGTTTCACCCATAGACCAATCGATTGTTCCGTCATTGAGCATTTCAACGCGCTTTTGCAATTGTGGCAATAGTTTTGGATGAACATTGAATCCATCTGGAACCGCAACTTGTGTTGCAGCAATTGCGCGAGCTGTTGCTTCGTCGATACTTGAAACCAGTGTTTCGGGATTGGCAGCAACCGGTGCCTTAAAGTTTGGATCTACTTCTGGCTCGATGTTATGTACTTCAGCAAAAACTGCTTCTAATTGTGCTTGGTACTCGCGGGCAAGTTCATCTGCTTGCTCCATTGAAATATCTCCGCGACCGATCAGTGCTTCGGTATAGAGGTTACGAGTCGAACGCTTTGCATCAATAAGTTTGTACATCAATGGTTGTGTAAATGATGGCTCGTCACCTTCATTGTGACCACGTCGACGGTAGCAAACCATGTCAATGACAACATCTCGATTAAACTTTTGACGATATTCAAATGCTAAGCGAGCAACACGTACGCATGCTTCTGGGTCATCACCATTTACATGGAATACAGGTGCCTGAATAATCTTGGCCATGTCTGTTGAATAACGAGATGTACGAGATGCATGTGGCGAAGTTGTAAAACCAACCTGATTATTAACAACAATATGAACAGTTCCACCTGTGCGATATCCAGCTAATTGTGAAAGTTGGAAAGTTTCAGCAACGACACCTTGGCCCGCAAATGCTGCATCACCGTGAAGAAGAATTGGTAAAACTGAGTATGCATTCTTAATATTAAGGCGATCTTGCTTAGCGCGCACAATTCCTTCTAGCACTGGATTCGCGGCTTCAAGGTGAGATGGGTTTGCTGCTAAATAAATCTTTGTTGTTGCGCCAGATTCGGAGGTGAATATGCCTTCAGTACCTAGGTGGTACTTCACATCGCCAGAACCTTGCACATCATTTTCTTTGTAGTGACCCTCAAACTCTTGGAAAATTTGTCCATACGATTTGCCCGCAATATTTGCAAGAACATTTAAGCGTCCACGGTGTGGCATTCCGATGCACACTTCATCTAGTCCACGTTCTGCTGCACTAGAAATAACCGCATCCAAAATTGGAATAACGGATTCGCCGCCTTCTAATGAGAAGCGCTTTTGTCCAACAAACTTAGTCTGCAAGAAAGTTTCAAATGCTTCTGCGCTATTTAATTTACGCAGAATTCGTAATTGCTCTTCGCGCGGAGTTGTTTGAACACCAACTTCAACTCGTTCTTGAATCCATAAACGTTCTTCAGGACTTTGAATATACATATATTCAATTCCAACTGTGCGGCAATATGAATCACGCAAGATTCCAAGAATTTTGCGGAGTTTCATAAACTTCTCGCCACCAAAACCACCAGTTGCAAATTCACGATCGAGATCCCACAGAGTTAAACCGTGTGTAACAACGTCAAGATCTGGGTGAGAGCGTTGGCGATATTCAAGTGGATCTGTATCAGCCATGATGTGACCGCGTGTGCGATATGCGTGAATTAATTGTTGAACACGTGCAGTCTTATTGATTTCTTCATCTTTTGAGAATTCAAAGTCTTGTGACCAGCGAATTGGTTCGTAAGGAATACGAATTGCAGCAAAAATTTCTTCGTAGAAATGTTCTGCACCAAGTAATAATTCGTGAATACGGCGAAGGAAATCTCCGGATTGGGCACCTTGAATAATTCTGTGATCGTAAGTGCTAGTAAGTGTCACGATTTTGCTAATAGCCATGCGTGCAAGTGTTTCTTCACTAGCGCCGTGAAATTCTGCTGGGTAATCAAGTGCACCAACACCAATAATTAAGCCTTGTCCCTGCACTAAACGCGGCACAGAGTGAACGGTTCCAAGTGTTCCTGGATTAGTAAGTGAAACTGTTGTGCCAGTAAAATCTTCAACAGTCAGTGTGCCTGCGCGAGCTTTTCCAACTATTGCTTCATAGGCAGTCCAGAATTGTGCAAAATCTAAATCTTCACAACCCTTAATAGATGGAACTAATAATTGGCGCGACCCATCTGCTTTAGCTAAATCGATTGCGATACCAAGGTTGATGTGTTGTGGGTGACCGATTGCTGGCTTACCTTCGATGTCGCCGAAGAATGCATTCATCTCTGGCATCTGACGCAATGCTTTGATCATTGCGAATGCAATTAAGTGTGTGAATGAAACTTTTCCACCGCGAGCGCGCTTGAGGTGATTATTAATAACAATGCGATTATCAATCATTAATTTTGCAGGAACAGCGCGCACACTTGTTGCAGTTGGAACAGTGAGTGAACCTTCCATACTTGCAACAACGCGCGC
>WLNM01000063.1 GCA_009699825.1 Actinomycetota bacterium | reverse complement strand
GTGCTGCTGATTTAGCAGCGGCCTTCTTGCGACGCTTTGGAGCAGATTTCTTAGCTGCAGCCACGTATTTCTCCATTCGGAATGGTTCGGATCCGTCACCCAAACCTGTTCGTGGATAAGTGTGACTGGAATTGCGCCGTAATGCCAGTAAATAGGTAAAAAAAGATAGCGCGTGTCGCAAATTTATTTTTATCTTTTTTTGTGCATTTCGGTAAAAAAATCGATGTACAAATTAAAAAAATTGTCCAATTTTTCGCCAAAATTACTTTTCGTCGGTGCTTTTTTGCTCCAATTCACGAATTTTTCTCATTGCAACCGCAAATTCGTTCGTTTCGGCGTCATATTTTCTAAATTTAGGTAAAAAACTCGCCAGTAATGCAACCATAAATACGCAGATGAGACCTCCTGCGGTTACTGAAAAAGTCAGCGATGTAGCAGCTGCCATGGACGCTGCACGAAGTTGTCCGGCTAAGGGACCAATGGAATAGGAAAGTAATTCGATACCAGCTAATCGGCCGCGAAGATTATCCGGGATGCTCTGGTTCCAGATCGTTCCTCGAAAGAGCGCACTAATCATGTCGGCCCCACCTGCGATTGCTAAAAACAAGAGGACCAGAATCAGAGAGTTTGATATCCCTGCCAATGTAATTGCTGTGCCCCACCCAATTGCTGCCCACATGATGGCTCGACCGTGGAATCGGTATGTCTTAACCCATCCACTTGTCAACGTAACGACTACTGATCCCGCAGTTACGGCGGCGTACAAAAATCCGAGTGCCCAAGGTGCGCCAAGTTGATCTGCCCAGAACGGATAGAGCGCAGTTGGCATCGCAAAAAACATTGCAGCTAAATCAATGAGATATGTTCCCAATAAATCCTGGCGACTAAATGCATATTTAATTCCATCTAATAATCCACGCAGGGATGGCTTTTCAGCCTCTGGATTGGCAGGTACCGATCCCACTCGTGCAAGAAAAATCAGTGAAACCAGAAAAGTAATAACATCGAAACCATAACCTGCAGAGATAGAGATTGTTGAAATAACGATGCCACCAATCGTTGGTCCGATAATGACACCCATCTGCCAACGAAGACTCATTAAGGCACTCGCTGCAGGCAAATCTTTGTGCCCAACAATGCGGGGCAAAATTGCATCCGCACTGGGGCGCTGCAATCCATCAACGGTTGCAAACAATCCGGCCATCACATAAATGACCCACACTTTAGGTTCGGAGCTAAGTGAGTTAAGGAGCAAGATGGCAGATAAAACTAGGGCGGCAGCCTCTGTTGCCCACACCATTTTTTTGCGGTCAACATAGTCCGCCAAAACTCCGCCATAGAGGCCAAATAAAATCAGTGGAATGATTTCGATGGCACCGACAACTCCGACGGCCACGTAAGAGTTGGTGAGTTCCTTGATCTGAAAGGGAATAGCTACATATGTGACCATCGAACCTAGGTAAGAAATCAGTCCGGATGTCCATAAGTTTCGAAAATCGGGATATTTCTTTAATGGCGATAGGTCTATCGCAAATTTACTCACCGTCTGATATTACTTAAAGGATTGCTCGGTACTTGGAAAACGAGATGCTGCGACATCACCAGCCCACTCCTTCGTTGCATCAATCATTTCACTGCGCAGATTGCGATAGGCCTTGGCCAACTTGGGTGGATTCTTAGTAATGCCCATTAAATCTGTCCAAACCAGCACTTGTGAATCACAATCAACCCCAGCACCAATTCCGATTGTTGGAATAGATAGCGCCTTAGTAATTCGTGCTGATAATTCGGCAGGGACCAACTCCAGAACGACCGCGAAAGCACCTGCTTTTTCTAGGGCAAGGGCTGCTTCAACAATTGCATCACCATCGGTCCTGCCCTGCACTTTGTATCCGCCCAACTGGTGCAGGGATTGCGGAGTAAAACCAAGGTGACCCATTACTGGAATTCCTGCTGCCACTAATTTTTCAACGTGGGCGATGCGAGCGCCCTCGATCTTTACAGCCATGGCCCCGGCTTCTTTAAAGAAGCGAATCGCAGTTGCCAATGCTTGTTCGACAGATTCTTCATACGAACCAAATGGCAAGTCAGCTACAACCATTGCGCGCTTTGAAGCCAGCACAACAGCTCGCACTAACGGAATCATTTCGTTAACGGTTACAGGAATTGTGTTTTCAAAACCTAAGAAGTTATTGCCTGCGCTATCTCCCACAAGCAAAACTGGGATACCGGCTTCATCAAAAATGGACGCACTCATCTGTTCATAGGATGTAAGCATGGGCCATTTTTCACCGCGCTTTTTTGCTTCTGCTAAATCGGAAATGGTGACGCGACGATGCGTGGCTCCGCCATATAGGGATTCCATGTAAAGACCTCCAGCCTCAAGGCTTCAAGCGAAGTCCCTGGGTACGAGTGCAAGGGTACTAGAAGTAGGCTTAATGTATGAAGTTGCGTGTGGCTCTGGCACAGATCAACCCAACAGTTGGTGATCTTGCGGGTAATGCTGCGCTCGTTGCGAAATACACATCTGATGCAGTGAAGGCATCCGCTGATGTCGTTGTTTTTCCTGAGATGGTTCTAACTGGCTATCCCGTTGAAGATCTTGCGATGCGCGCATCATTTAGAAGTGCAAGCAAGAACGCGCTAGCACAACTTGTTTCAGCACTTGATCCAGCCATTGTTTCGGTGGTCGGCTATCTCGATGAATCTCCAACAGGTGCTCCACAAAATAATGTCGCCATCATTCATGGTGCAAAAGTTGTAGCAACATATACAAAACGTCATCTGCCCAACTATGGCGTTTTTGATGAGTTCCGAAACTTCGTGCCGGGGGATTCAACGCTGGTGGTTCGAGTCAAAGGCGTAGATATAGGTATCGCAATCTGTGAAGACATCTGGCACTCATTGGCAGATCTTGCAGCCCGCAAACCAGGACTTGTCCTTGTTCCAAATGGTTCACCGTATGAGCGAAATAAAGATGATGCACGACTAGCACTTGTGCAAAAGCGAGCTGAAGAAGTTGGCGCACCACTTGCATACGTCAACATGACTGGCGGCCAAGATGATTTGGTCTTTGATGGCGACACCATCGTTGTTGATGCACAGGGCTCTGTAATTTCTCGCGCCGCACAATTTGAAGACCAACTCATAGTCGTTGACATCGAATCGGCAACACAGACTTCCAAGCCAGACTATGTAATTTCAGAGAGCGGCGCAGAAGCATCGGATGTCGTTGCTCCTGCAGTTGCGCCACGAATGAGTGATCACCAAGAAATCTGGAACGCCCTTGTCATGGGACTTCGCGATTACGTTGCCAAGAATAAATTTAGATCCGTAGTCGTTGGTTTATCTGGCGGAATAGATTCCGCACTCGTTGCAGCAATTGCTGTCGATGCTCTGGGCGCTCAGTGCGTTAACGGCGTTGCAATGCCAAGTAAGTATTCATCCGATCACTCTGTTGAAGATGCCACAGCTTTTGCCGCAAACACAGGCATTCACTTTAAAACCGTAGCAATCGAGCCAATGGTCGAATCATTTATGCAGTCCATAACTCTTAAAGGAGTGGCGGCAGAAAATATTCAAGCCCGCGTGCGCGGTACAACGTTGATGGGTATTTCTAATCAAGAAGGCCACCTCGTCCTGGCAACAGGAAATAAATCAGAACTCGCAGTTGGGTATTCGACTCTGTATGGCGATGCCGTTGGCGGATTCGCACCGATTAAAGATATTTATAAAACAGATGTATGGGCACTAGCTAGTTGGAGAAATGCACAAGCTGTTGCTCGTGGCGAAGTAGCACCAATTCCTGTTCGCTCGATTGAGAAAGAACCGAGCGCTGAATTACGTCCTGATCAGAAGGATTCAGATTCACTGCCAGAGTATGAATTATTAGACCAACTCTTAACGCGATACGTTGATGGAGATCAAGGATCATCTGCGTTAATTGCCGCAGGTTTTGATAGGGCACTTGTGATGCGCGTTATTGGTTTAGTAGATAAGGCTGAATACAAGCGCCGCCAATATCCACCTGGCACAAAGGTTTCAGCCCGTGCATTCGGAAAAGATCGCCGTCTGCCGATGACTACACGCTGGAGCGAAGCGTAATTTCGTAACATTGCCGTAACGAGGCTTTGGCACTATCTGCCTATGTCCCCAGAACAAGAAATGTCTAAACAGCAAGAGTTTGTTATTCGCACTCTTGAAGAACGCAACATCCGATTCGTACGTTTGTGGTTCACAGATGTTTTGGGCTTTCTTAAATCCGTTGCTATTGCACCAGCTGAATTAGAGAACGCATTCGCCGAAGGAATTGGTTTTGATGGTTCGGCCATCGAAGGATTTGCTCGCGTTACAGAATCTGACATGTTGGCAAAGCCAGATCCTGCAACGTTTTCAATCTTGCCGTGGCGCACAGAAGCACCAGGTGCTGCGCGCATGTTCTGTGACATCACAATGCCTGATGGTTCGCCATCACCTGCAGACCCACGAAATGTTTTACGTCGTACATTAAATAAAGCAGCGCAGATGGGATACACCTGTTACACGCACCCAGAAATTGAGTTCTTCTTATTTAAATCACGACCAGAAGCAGGTGAAGCGCCGGTGCCCGTAGATCAAGGCGGATACTTCGATCACACACCAGCAGTTGTTGGTCATGACTTTAGACGCCAAGCAATTACGTTGCTTGAAGCAATGGGAATCTCCGTTGAATTTAGTCACCACGAAGGTGGACCAGGGCAACAAGAGATTGATTTGCGCGATGCAGATGCTTTGAGCACTGCCGATAACATCATGACATTTCGTCACGTCATCAAAGAAGTTGCACTCGATCAAGGTTTCTACGCATCCTTTATGCCAAAGCCATTTACAGATCATCCTGGAAGCGGAATGCATACACACGTCTCGCTATTTAAGGGCGAAGAGAATGCTTTTTATGATCCAAAAGCAGAATTTAATTTATCCAAAATTGGTCGATCATTTATCGCTGGCATCTTGACTCATGCTGCTGAAATAACTGCTGTTACAAATCAATGGGTTAATTCATACAAACGTTTACATGGTGGCGGAGAAGCACCAGCACTCGTTAACTGGGGTCCAAGTGATCGTGGCGCGCTAGTACGTTTGCCTATGTATAAACCAGGTAAAGAAAACTCCACACGCATCGAATTTAGATCACCGGATTCTGCATGCAATCCATACCTTGCATACGCAGTAATGATTGCAGCAGGACTTAAAGGAATTGAAAAGAATTACGAGTTGTCTGCATCTAATGATTTGCAGACTCTGCCAACTAATCTCAACGAAGCTATTTTGGCGATGGAGAAGAGCGAACTCGTGCGCGAGACTTTGGGCGAGCATGTATTTGAATATGTACTTCGCAACAAGCGCTCTGAATGGCAGGACTACCGCCGCCAGGTAAGTGCCTACGAATTAGATCGGTATATCCCAGTTCTTTAATACTTGATGGGATAAATTTATCCCCATGAGTAAAGAGATCACATCAGCAGGACTTCGTCGTACCAACATCATCGCCGGAATTTTCCACTTACTGCAGATGGTTGCAGTCCTTGCCCTCAGCAGTGATTTTTCACTACCGATTACCGCAAAATATATGTCTGGTCCTCCGGGAACAACTTACGCCGAACCTATCGTTCTCTTTAACACTCCCATCGGACTAACAGTTGGCATCTTCTTGGGACTCTCAGCACTTGCTCACTTTATTGTTGCTAGTCCGAAATTCTTTCCACGTTATTCAGCAGGGCTAGCACAAAAGCGCAATTACTTCCGCTGGGTTGAATACTCAATTAGCTCATCAGTAATGATCGTGCTGATTGCACAAGTAACTGGCGTCTCAGAAATTTCAGCAATTATTTCAATCTTTGGCGTCAACGCCTCAATGATTTTGTTCGGTTGGCTTCAAGAGAAGTATGAGCAACCAGGCAGTGGTGGATGGCTTCCATTTATTTTTGGATGCATCACTGGCATCGTTCCTTGGATCGCACTGCTCTTTCACGTTTTTGCAATTGGTGGACCAAGTAATGCAAAGGCCCCAGCATTTGTCTACGTAATTGTCTTAACCATTTTCTTATTCTTTAACTCATTCGCACTCGTGCAATGGTTGCAGTACAAAAAGGTTGGCAAATGGTCTGATTACATGCGTGGAGAGCGCACATACATCACGCTCTCACTCATTGCTAAATCAGCACTCGCATGGCAAATATTTGCCAACACCCTTATTCCGTAAGAATTAAAAAGGGCCCTGAGTTTCCTCAAGGCCCTTGCTCACTTTGCATTTCTTTTTGGTTACTGCCATTAACCAGAATGCTTTCATGAGACTACGAAGCTGACGACGGGATTCGAACCCGCACCTTCTGATTGGCAAAAACGGACG
>WLNM01000062.1 GCA_009699825.1 Actinomycetota bacterium | reverse complement strand
TTCGAAGAAGCCCTTGACTTCATCCATAACATCATCGAATTTACGAGTTTTGTAACCCGACGGTGCTTCATACGTATTGCCATGCATTGGATCGCAGACCCATAAAACTTTTGCTCCTGATTTTGTAACACCATCAACAAGTGGTGGCAGCGCTTCACGAATCTTTGATGCGCCCATACGTGTAATAAAAGTCATGCGACCTGGTTCGCGATCAGGATCTAGTCGGTCGATAAGCGCTAGTGCATCTTGAACAGTTGATTTAGGTCCTAGTTTTACGCCAATTGGATTCTTAATCTTGGATGCAAAATCTATATGTGCACCATCTAATTGACGTGTGCGTTCACCAATCCAGAGGAAATGAGCAGAAACATCGTATGGATTTCCAGAGAGTGAATCAATACGGGTCAGTGCTTTTTCATACTCAAGAATGAGAGCTTCGTGGCTAGAGAAGAAATCAACAGATTTAAATGCATCTGGATCTACACCAGCTGATGTCATGAAGGCAAGAGCGCGCCCAATTTCATTTGCCATCTCTTCATAGCGCGTTCCAACAGATGAGTCGCGAATAAAACCCTTGTTCCATTCGTGAACACGACGTAAGTCCGCAAAACCACCTTGAGTGAATGCACGAACAAGATTGAGCGTCGCAGCCGAAGTGTTGTACACACGTACTAAACGCTGTGGATCAGGTGTGCGTGCACTCTCGGTAAATTCAAGATCATTTACTGCATCTCCGCGATACGCCGGAAGCGTCACATCCCCACGAGTTTCCAGATCATTAGAACGTGGCTTTGCGAATTGACCAGCCATTCTTCCAACTTTTACAACCGGAATTGATGAGTAGTACTGAAGTACTGCGGCCATCTGCAAAATTGTTTTGATGCGATTTCGAATTGAATCGGCAGTAGCTGCCGCAAAGGTCTCGGCGCAATCTCCGCCCTGCAGCCAAAATGCTTTTCCTTCAGCAGCTAAAGCAATACGCGCTTTGAGATCATCACATTCACCAGCGAAAACAAGTGGTGGAAAAGATTTCAACTCTTGCACAGCTGATTTAATTGCACCACCTTCGCTTCCACCTGGCCATTGCGGTTGTTGAGCCGCAACTAATCCAGGTGTAAAGAGATTATCGATTGAGGAAGTCATAGGGATAAGGGTAGAGAACTTTGGTCTATTCGCGCAGGCGAATTAACCGAAGAAAATCTCAGCTTCCTTGTAGAGGGCTGGATCAACTGTTTTGAGTTTCTCAGTCGCAGTAGCAAGTGGCACTCGGACAATATTGGTGCCATGAAGTGCAACCATCTTGCCCCAGTCTCCTTCGTGAGCCGCTGTAATCGCGTGCAGTCCGAAGCGAGTAGCAAGAACGCGATCAAATGCAGTCGGTGTTCCACCACGTTGAATATGACCGAGCACAGATGTGCGTGCTTCTTTACCAGTCTTAGCTTCAATTTGTTCTGCGAGCCAATCACCAATTCCAGAGAGTTTTACGTGACCAAAAGCATCAAGTGTTTGATCCTTAGTAATCATGTCTCCTTCTTGTGGAATTGCACCTTCTGCAATAACAATAATTGGTGCAAAATGCGACTTGTATCGAGACTCAACCCATTGGCAAACTTTGTCTACTGAGAATGGAATTTCTGGAATCAAAATACACGTTGCGCCGCCTGCAAGACCGGAGTGCAGAGCAATCCAGCCAGCGTGACGACCCATTACTTCAACAATTAACGTTCGGTGATGCGACTCTGCAGTAGTGTGCAAGCGATCAATCGCTTCAACAGCAATGTTCACAGATGTATCGAATCCAAATGTGTAATCAGTATTATTTAAATCATTATCAATGGTTTTTGGAACACCGATTACCTTGACACCAAGTGCGTCAAGTTTTGTTGCAACACCGAGTGTGTCTTCTCCGCCAATCGCGATCAGGGCATCAATGCCCATCTTTGATAAATTCTCTTTAATTTTTTCTACGCCATTTTCAATTTTAAATGGATTGGTGCGAGATGAACCAAGAATTGTTCCTCCACGCGGAAGAATCCCGCGAGTTGCTTCTAAATTCAATGGCATTGTCAAACCTTCAAGAGGTCCTTTCCAGCCATCACGGAATCCAATAAATTCGTGACCATATTCTTTTACACCTTTGCGAACTACCGCACGTATTACTGCGTTCAGTCCAGGACAATCTCCGCCACCTGTTAAAACACCGATGCGCATCTAGAAAACTCCTAAAAAATTGTCTGAGATTGGTCAACGCTGACTGGCACAGTCTAGCCTTCACCCATGGCTAACTCGAAATTAGTTGCGGGCGTAGATTCATCTACCCAATCAGTAAAAGTGGTTATACGTGATGCCAATACCGGTGCACTTATTCGCCAGGGTCGGGCAAGCCACATAGATGGCACGGAAATTAACCCACGAATTTGGAAAGACGCACTCGATAGCGCAATCAATGAAGCTGGTGGCCTCGAAGATGTAGATGCGATTTCAATTGCCGGTCAGCAACATGGAATGGTTGCACTTGATTCCGATGGCAATGTAATTCGCGAGGCTCTTCTTTGGAATGATACGCGCTCTGCGCGCGCAGCCTTGGACCTTAATAAAGAATTGGGTGGTGATGCCGAAACTGCACGCAAAGTTGGCTCTGTTCTTGTTGCGGCATTTACAGCATCAAAACTTCGATGGATGGCAGATAACGAACCAGAAAATGCCAAAAAAGTTGCATCTATTGCACTTCCCCACGATTGGTTGTCATGGCAAATGCAAGGTGGCAAAGATTTTGCAAAATTATTTACTGATGCAAGTGATGCATCCGGTACTGGTTACTTTGATCCAACAACATCGCACTATCGCGATGACATTTTAAAATTAGCACTGCGCCACGACGGAGATTATGTGCTTCCGAAAATTATCAAACCTGGCGAATTCGGTGGAACGACTACATCGGGAGTCCCAATTGCAGGCGGTGCTGGAGATAACGCAGGTGCTGCCCTTGGACTACAAGCAGAACCTGGAGATGTCATCGTCTCACTTGGAACAAGTGGCACAGCTTTTGCAGTTTCGAAAATTCCAACACATGATGCAAGCGGTCAGGTTGCTGGTTTTGCAGATGCATCAGGGCAATTCTTGCCTCTTGTGTGCACTCTTAATGCTGCGCGAATTCTTGATGCAGCAACGCGGATTCTCGGAATTTCACATGATGAAGTAGGACAACTTGCGTTAACTGCTGATGCTGGAGCACACGGACTTTCACTCTTGCCATATTTCGAAGGAGAACGAACACCAAATCGTCCGAATGCCAAGGGAGTATTTAGTGGAATGAACTTAGCCAATTCAAATCGCGCAGACATTGCGAGAGCCATGATTGAGGGAATGCTCTGCGGATTAGTCGATGCTGTCGATGCATTAGAAAAACTCGGAGTTAAAGTTCAACGAATTCTGCTTATCGGTGGTGCTGCGAAAAATCCTGCCGTTGCTCCCATTGCAAGTGCACTCTTTGGTCGCGAAGTATTGATTCCGCCGGCTGGTGAATATGTTGCAGATGGCGCTGCTAAACAAGCAGCATGGGCACTCCTTGGCGGATCGACAATTCCCCGTTGGAATTTAGGTACTGTTGCAAGTGTGACGGAAAAAGCAACACCACATGTAATCGATCAATATCGTGTATTACGCGATAAGACAGAGAATTGGTGATTAATTGAGTCGTCGCTCACTTACTTTATTTTTATTCGTTGGTTTGCTATGGGGTATTCCGTACTTATTTATGAAAGTTGCTATCGATACTTTCACGCCCTCTGTTATCGTTTTTGGCCGTGTTGTCATTGGTGCTGCATTACTTATCCCAATTGCTCTTAAACAAGGTGGCTTACGCGCAATTTTCAAAGGGTGGAAATACGTAATCCCATACGCTGCAGCTGAAATGATCGGCCCTTGGTATTTGATCTCATCTGCCGAGAAAAATATTACATCAGGACTTGCTGGCTTACTTGTTGCAACCGTTCCAATCTGGTCAACTATTTTCGCATCGGTTAATGGCGATAAAACTGTCTGGCACAGCACTCGGTTGTTTGGTTTAGTCTTTGGCTTTGCTGGACTTGTCGCTCTGGTTGGAATTGAAAGTATTACTGGCAACAGTTCTATCAAATCAATTTTTATGGTTTTACTGGCAGCAATGCTCTATGCATACGCGGTTAATATGATTACTCAAAAATTACCTGGAGTGTCAGGTATTGCACTCAACGGTGCATCTATGGCGATTTCAGCAATCTTCTTTGCACCCTTTGCTTATGTGCAATGGCCAAGTGGTGCTATTCCAATCAATGCGGTGTGGAGCATCGTGGGCTTGGGAGTCTTGTGTACGGCACTTGCCTTCGTAATCTTCTTTACCGTCATGGCAGATATTGGTCCTGCACGTGCATCATTGGTGACCTATATCAACACAGCCTTTGCTGTGTTACTTGGTGTAATTATTTTGTCCGAACCAATCACTCTAGGGATTATGGTTGGTTTACCAATGGTTTTGGTTGGCTCATACTTTGCCAGTCGAAAACCAACAGCTAAAGTTTAGTTTTCTCCAAAACCTAACTTTTCAAGCATCTTAGAATCGCGTTGCCACTCTTTAGACACTTTAATATGTAAACCAAGAAATACCTTTGCGCCTATTGCTCGTTCGATGTCCGCGCGAGAACGTGTTCCAATATCTTTTAATCTCGAACCCTGGTGGCCAAGCAAAATTGCACGCTGTGAATCTCTTTCAACGTGGATAGTCGCATGAATATCAAAAAATGGACGGCTGCCTTTTTCTTCTCTTTCTGACATCTCATCAATTGTGACCATAATTGAATGCGGTAACTCTTGCAGAGCATCGCGCAAAGCTGCTTCGCGAATAAGTTCGCAAATGATTTGACTTTGTTCTTGATCACTTTTCATATCGGCAGGATAAAAAGCTGGTCCCGTTGGAAGTGTCTTGCTAATTAATTCGGCCAATAAATCTATCTGTTCATGAATTGCCGCCGATACAGGGATGATTTCATCCCACACAAATCCTTTTGCTAAGTCATTAATACCAACTAAACGATTAGCCAAAGATTTTTTTGACAATAAATCAGTCTTAGTTACAACAGCAATCTTCTTTGCTTTTGGATGCTTTGCAATTTCTGCCGCAATAAAAACATCTCCCGCACCAGAATCTTCATCTGCTGGCAAGCACATGATGATGGCATCAACTGAATCCATGCTGTGATCGACGACGGCATTGAGGCGTTGGCCCAGTAAAGTCTTTGGCTTATGTACACCCGGTGTATCAACTAATACTGCTTGGAAATCTGGGCCATTGAGGATTCCGCGAATTGCATGTCGTGTTGTATTTGGATGATGAGATGTAATTGCAATCTTGCTTCCAACTAAGGCGTTAATGAGAGTTGATTTGCCTGCGTTTGGGCGGCCAATAATGGCAACGAAACCCGAACGGAAATCACTCATGGCCGTATTCTCTCACTGCCTGAGCATTAAACCTAAATGCTTAAGAATTCCACCGCATCACTAACTGAAGTTACGATTTCTGCTGCACGTTCTCCGATTAGCCGATGACAGCCCTCGCTAGTTGGAGAATTAATTGGCCCCGGAATCGCCATTACTGGTCGTAATAATTCTGCGGCATCTCTAGCAGTTCGAAGTGATCCACTTCTAAATGCTGCTTCCACGACCAATGTTGCATTTGAAAGCGCGGCGATTAATCTGTTTCGTGTTAAAAAACGTGAAGGTATCGCATTAACTCCCGGCATGACTTCTGTGACGATTGCACCAGATTCTAAAATCTCTGCAAATAATCGAGCATGACCAGCTGGATAATTGATATCTATTCCAGCAGCCAATACTGCAATTGTTGAACCTTCTGCAATCAACGCACCTTTGTGTGCTGCTGCATCAATTCCGTAAGCCCCGCCACTTGTAATACTCCATCCTCGATCTACAAACCCGGCGGC
The DNA here is from genome assembly GCA_009699825.1 of Actinomycetota bacterium. Taxonomy (GTDB): domain Bacteria; phylum Actinomycetota; class Actinomycetes; order Nanopelagicales; family Nanopelagicaceae; genus Planktophila. The sequence continues at coordinate 449 of WLNM01000062.1, read as the reverse complement.
AAAATCGCCCGCAACGCGAACGCCATAGTGAGTTGGATTACGTGTACCAACAATTGCTAACTGAGAACTTTTGAGAAGCCCAACATCGCCTCGAATGATTAGCGTTATCGGCGGACTTGCTAAATCTTCGAGGCACTCCGGCCACTCATCTGTACCCGGATAAATAAAATGAGAACCTGTTGCGCCAATTTTTTCTAGAATTTGTTCGGCACGAATTGTTCGTATCCTGGTGATAATTCGTTCATATTTAACTGGGTCATATCCCCCGCCACATACTCTTTCAACAACTGCGCGAGCACCGCGTTCGATTATTTTGTAGTGCTGAGCAAGTAAATATTCGCTGACTTTTTCTTCGCCAAATGCACCAATACTCTGATTTGTGCTCTTCTTCGTGGTCTTATTCATAATCCGCACAGAGTAAATAATTAGACCCTGTGCAAAGTACTTAC
>WLNM01000061.1 GCA_009699825.1 Actinomycetota bacterium | reverse complement strand
GCAGCAGATGTATTTCCATTTGTCTTGATGTCATCTGCAATCATGACTGAGTCTGGTAATTTTATTTGGCGAGCCATTGCTTCGATAATTCTGTAATTTGCTTGGTGTGGAATAAACGCACCGAGTTGATCAACTGTTACTCCAGCAGCTTCTAGTGTGCGAGTTGCTGCTTTACTCATTTCAAATACTGCCCATCGGAAAACAGTCTGACCTTGTTGTTCAATATTTGGCCATTTTAAATCTTGGATGCTCGCTTGCGGAGTCTTCTTGTAATCAGTCCATGCAGGCAACATCAAAATAGCATCACGGGATTCGGCATCGGACCCCCAAATGGTTGGACCTATACCAACATGATCTGCGGCACTAACAATGACTGCGCCCGCACCATCTGCAAATATAAATGCACTTGCTCGATCATCGAGATCAGTAAAATCTGAAATCTTTTCAACTCCGACAACTAATACATTTTTTGAAGTTCCGCCACGAACTAAATCATTTGCCATTCCAAGTGCGTAACAAAAACCGGCACAAGCAGCACCGACATCAAATGCTGCGGCTTTCGGATTGCCCATTCGTTCAATTAAAGCAGTTGCTGCACTCGGTGCTTGATAAGGATAGGTAATTGTTGCAACGATAACGGTGTCGATATCTGCAATTGTGAGTTTGGCTCGTTTCAAAGCCACTTCACTTGCTGCTTGTGCCATATCGATTACGGATTCATCAGGTCGCGCAATACGTCGAGATTCGATTCCGGTACGTTGCTGAATCCATTCATCACTTGAATCTATTCGATCAACAATTTCTGAGTTAGTCACTACACGTGCAGGGCGATATGCACCGACGGCAACAATCTGTGCTTCGGAACCTTTGCTACTTTTAATTGCGCTCAATTAATTGCTCCAATTAGCTATTCGAGTGGTTGGCTGCAAATTTTTGCGCCGCATCTAAATCATCTGGAGATTTCAATGCAAAGGTTTCGATACTTGGTTCTGCTCGTTTGAGTAAGCCAACTAATGTGCCAGCAGGTGCTAGCTCAATAATTCCGGTAACGCCCATAGATTTCAGAGTACTCATGCATAAGTCCCAACGCACTGGATTAGCTATCTGAGCCACGATTCGATCCATGAATTCGCGACCATCACTGACGAGTGCACCTTCTTTATTAGAAATAATGGTGGCTCTTGGCTCATGCACAAGTGTGCGGGCAACCAAAGCGCGAAGTGGCTCGACGGCAGGTTGCATATAAGAGGTGTGAAATGCACCAGCAACCGCAAGTGCGCGAACACGAGCACCTTCTGGGGGATTGGCAGAAAGTTTTTCAAGGCCTGCAAGTGAACCCGCTGCAACAATTTGTCCGCCGCCATTTTCATTGGCAGCAACTAACCCTGCCGAAGCAATAGCCGCAATAACTGCTTCGCGTTCTCCACCCAACACCGCTGACATTCCTGCTTGAGTAATCGCTGCGGCTTTTGCCATTTCAACTCCGCGAGCATGAACAATTCTTATGGCATCGGCATCAGAGATAATTGTGGCTAGTGCAGCTGCTGTAATTTCACCGACAGAGTGACCTGCAACAACAGATGGTGTTACACCAAGTGCTTTAAAACTTAATAATCCGGCGGCAACGATTAACGGTTGTGCATTTGCTGTGTCTTTAATTTCTTCAGCATCAGCAGTTGTACCAAGTGTTAAAAGATCCGTACCAATGTCATCAGACCAAGCAGCGCAGGTATCGCGAAGTGTTGAATCTTTAAACCATGCACTGAGCATCCCAGGGGATTGCGAACCTTGTCCTGGTGCGATTATTGCGAGCATGTGTGAATGTTACAGATTGAAGGAATTGCTACCGACAAGTAACCTTTCACTCATGAAGATTGCCGTCTGCGTTAAGCAAGTTCCAGATTCTTGGGCTGAGAAAAAAATGGGCGCAGATGGTTTTCTCGATCGCGAAAACGTTGATGCAGTTTTAAATGATCTTGATGAATATGCCATTGAAGAAGCACTGCGCATTGTTGAAGCTAATGGCGGCAATGAAGAAGATGGTATTCATTGCATCACAATTATTTCAATGGGACCTACTCGAGCAACAGAGGCTATTCGCAAAGCACTTTCAATGGGTGCAAACGATGCAATCTTGGTTAGCGATCCTGCGTTAGCAGGATCAGATGCACTGGCAACATCTTTAATACTTTCTGAAGTAATTAAAAAAGGTGGATTTGATTTAGTTATTTGCGGAACCGAATCAACTGATGCGCGCATGAGTGTTGTGCCAGCCATGATTGCTGCACGTTTGCAATGGCCGCAATTAACCTTTGCCGGCAAAGTCGAGATTGATGTTTCCGCAAACAAAGTAGCTATCACCCGCGTGACCGAAGCGGGTGTAGATGCAATGAGCGCTGCAATGCCTGCAGTAATCAGTGTCGTAGAAAAAATTAATGAGCCCCGCTATCCATCCTTTAAGGGAATCATGGCTGCAAAGAAAAAAACTATTGAGACTCACGATCTTTCGTCAGTAGGTGTATCTGCACAAAGTCCGTGGTCACGAGTTGTTGATTCTGCGCTTCGTCCACCACGGGCTGCCGGAATCAAAGTAACTGATGAAGGCAGTGGCGGAGACGCACTCGTTACTTTCCTGGCAGAAAAGAAGTTGATATGAATCGCACATTTATCTTGGCTGACTTCTTTGGCGAATCCGCAACTAAAACAACTGCAGAGCTGGCAACAGCTGCTGCTCGAATCGGCGAGGTCACAGCGGTAGTACTTGCACCAATTGGTAAAGGTGCTGCAATGGCAGCGACAGTAAAAGTTGGCCCAATTACAACTGTCATCGTTGTCGAGTCAGCAGACTTTGCTAAACATGGAGTACCTGCAATGGCTGATGCTCTATCGCAATTAGTCACAACACATGCACCAGTTGCTGTGTTGATTGCCTCTTATGCAATGGGTAAAGAAATTTCGGCACGTGTGGCAGTTGCAACTAATAGTGGAATCATTACTGATGCCCAAGATGTTGCCGCCGATCGCAGTTCTACCCAATTGGTTTTTGGTGGTTCGACAACAGTGCATTCAGCAGTTAATACGCCAACTGCAATTATTACTGTCCGTCCAAAATCTGTTGAAGCAAGCACCATCGCTGTAGCTCCTGTGGTCGAAAAAGCAGCAATAACAATTGCAGATTCAGCAAAGGGTGCAACGATTACAACTTCACAACCACCAGTTAAAGGTGGTCGGCCTGAATTAACAGAGGCAAACATTGTTGTTTCAGGCGGTCGTGGTACAGATGGAAACTTCGCGCCTGTTGAAGCATTTGCTGACGAACTCGGCGCAGCAGTTGGTGCATCACGCGCCGCAACAGATGCTGGTTGGTATCCACATTCACATCAAGTCGGACAGACTGGAAGAACCGTAAGTCCGCAGTTATACGTTGCGTGTGGAATTTCTGGAGCGATTCAACATCGCGCGGGTATGCAAACCAGTAAGACAATCGTTGTGGTCAATAAAGATCCAGAAGCGCCACTCTTTGAAATCGCAGATTTCGGCGTCATAGGCGATCTCTTCGCTGTGCTGCCACAGGCTACGCAAGGCGTGCACTCTCGTAAGTCCTAGACTTACACCCATGTCTGGCATCTATCTCGATCACGCGGCAACCACGCCTATGCTCGAAAATGCAATCGCTGCAATGGATGCGCAACTACGCACACTCGGCAATCCATCTAGTTTGCATACGCAAGGTCGTCATACTCGCAAAGACGTAGAGGATGCACGCGAAATATTGGCTAAAGAATTAGATTGTTTAGCATCTGAAATTATCTTTACAGCATCTGGCACAGAAGCAAACAACACTGCAATCAAAGGTCTTTTCTGGCAACAAAAAGCTTTAGGTAAAAACGTCGTTGTTATATCTGCGATAGAACATCACGCGACTCTGGATCCTGCTGCATGGTTAGCCGAACACGAAGGTGCAGAAGTTGTTTATGCACCCGTGACAACAGATGGCGTGCTGGATCTAGATTTCTTGCAGTCTTTAGTTGCTAAGCGCGGTTCTGAAATCGCATTGATTTCAGTGATGCATGCAAATAACGAAACCGGTGCTATCCAGCCAATTGCAGAGATCGTAAAAATTGCTGGCGACATCGCAGTTCATACAGATGCTGCGCAGAGTTTTAAGAAAGTACCTCTTTCATTTAAGTCACTCGGTGTAATGGCCCTTTCTATTAGCGCCCACAAAATGGGTGGACCACTTGGCATCGGCGTACTTGTATTGCGCCGCGGAGTTGAGATCCCTGCGTTATTACACGGCGGCGGACAAGAGCGCGAAATTAGAAGCGGAACACTTAATGCTCCAGCGATTGTGGCACTTGCAACTGCGGCGCAAGATAAGACTTATGACGCAGCTGCGATTGCAAAGATTCGCGATGATTTTGCAGCACGTGTAACACAAGTTGTTCCAGGTGCATTCGTAAATGCACTCAAAGCTGATCGCTTGCCCGGAATAGTTAACGTAACTTTTCCAGGCACTCAGAGCGATACATTGCTATTGCTCATGGATGGAGAAAAAGTTTCATGTTCAACTGGTTCGGCGTGCAGTGCAGGTGTGCACAGACCAAGCCATGTATTAATGGCGATGGGACATGATGAAATAAGTGCGATGTCATCACTTCGTTTTTCATTTGGCCGTACCTCTACACAAACAGATTGCGATGGAGCACTTGCTGTATTGCCATCTGTGATTGCGCGCGGCAGAGCGGCTAGTGTCGTATGAAACTCATTGCAGCCATGAGCGGTGGCGTTGACTCTGCAGTAGCAGCAGCGCGCGCAGTAGAAGCAGGTCACGATGTAATTGGTGTGCACTTAGCGCTTTCATCAAATCCGCAGAAGTACCGTTCAGGTGCACGCGGATGTTGCACAATCGAAGACTCACATGATGCACGTCGCGCTGCAGATGTCATCGGTATTCCTTTTTATATCTGGGATATGGCAGAAGAGTTTCATGCAGGTGTTGTTGAAGATTTCATGAGCGAATATGCAGCCGGTCGCACACCAAATCCATGTTTGCGTTGTAATGAAAAGATTAAGTTCGCAGCCGTTCTAGATCGCGCGCGAGCCATGGGCTTTGATGGTGTTGTTACAGGACATTACGCGCGCACAGAAATTGGTCCTGATGGAAAGACACTTCATCGCGCAGTTGATCACAGCAAAGATCAGTCCTACGTTTTATCTGTTTTAACAATCGAACAGATCAATGGCGCCATATTTCCATTGGGCGATACGACAAAGGTTGATATTCGCAAAGAAGCAGAACAGCGTGGCTTAGCAGTTGCGCAAAAGCCAGACAGTCATGATATTTGTTTCGTTCCATCCGGAGATAACGCAGGATGGTTGCGCGATCGATTGGGCAGCGAAGTCGGTCCAATTGTTGATCAAGATGGCACAAAGATTGGTGAACACAATGGCGCATACACGTACACAATCGGACAACGCAAAGGTTTAGGAATAACAGTCCCAACAGCTGATGGCTCACCACGATTTGTTTTAAAAATCGAACCAGTCACAAACACTGTTGTTGTTGGTGCGCGCGAAGAATTAGCGATTTCAAAGATGAAAGGCGAGCGTCCAGTTTGGTGTGGACCTGGCGTTGATAACTACCACAAGCGCGGCTTTGTTCAAGTGCGAGCACATGGTGCTGCGTTGGCCTGTACATATTATTTTGATGGCACATTACTTGTTGCCGAATTAGATGAACCACTTCTCGGACTTGCAACTGGGCAAGCAATGGTTATTTATGATGGTGATCGTGTTGTTGGATCTGCAACTATTTGTGAGACAGCATGACTTCAATCGCTCGCCACAGAATTGATGAACTAACCAAAGAGATTCGCGATCATCAATTCAGATATTACGTTTTAGATAATCCAACCATCAGCGACGCGCAATTTGATGTGTTGCTCGTTGAATTAAAGAAGCTAGAAGAGGCCAATCCAGAACTGCGGGAAGCAGATTCGCCAACACTCGGTATAGGTGGGGGATTTTCAACAGGATTTGAGCAACGCGATCACATCGAAAAGATGATGAGTTTGGACAATGTTTTTGACACAGACGAACTTGCGGGATGGTTTGATCGCGTAGAAAAAGATGCGAAGGCGCCAACGTATTTGTGCGAACTCAAAGTAGATGGTCTTGCCATTAACTTAAAGTACGAAAATGGCGAACTAGTAAGCGCACTTACTCGCGGTAATGGTGTTACGGGTGAAGATGTAACTCTGAATGTAAAGACAATTAAAGGATTGCCACACACGCTAAAGAGCAAGAAGGTTCCTGCTCTTATCGAAGTACGTGGAGAAGTTTTCTTTCCACTTGCAGCTTTCGCCGAACTTAATGATTCCCTGGAGGAAGCAGGAAAATCTCTCTTTGCTAATCCGCGAAATGCCGCTGCGGGTTCGCTACGCCAAAAAGATCCACGCGTCACAGCTTCTCGCCCATTAAGCATTGTTGTACACGGAATCGGTGCACGCACAGGAATAGATTTTGATTCGCAGAGTAAGGCGTACGAACTCTTGGCAGAACTTGGTTTACCAACGAGTGATCGATTTAAAGTATGCGGTACTCGCGCTGAAGT
>WLNM01000060.1 GCA_009699825.1 Actinomycetota bacterium | reverse complement strand
TCTCAAACGGGGACCTAGCTCAATTGGTAGAGCACCGCCTTTGCAAGGCGGGGGTTAGGGGTTCGATTCCCCTGGTCTCCACATGACAAATACTGCAACCCTGCACACTTCACTCGGTGACATTGTTATCGAGTTGTTCCCAAATCACGCACCGAAGACTGTTGCAAACTTTGTTGAGTTAGCAACTGGCGCTCGCGAATGGACAGATCCACGCACTGGCGAAAAGACAAGTGCCAATCTTTACGACGGAACTATTTTTCACCGCGTCATCGATGGCTTCATGATTCAAGGTGGAGACCCACTTGGTCAAGGAACTGGCGGACCTGGTTATCGTTTCGCGGATGAGTTCCACGGCGAATTAACATTTGACCGCCCATACATTCTTGCAATGGCTAACTCAGGACCAGGAACAAATGGTTCACAGTTCTTTATTACTGTGGCGCCAACAACATGGCTTAACCGTAAGCACTCAATCTTTGGTGAAGTAAAAGATGCAGCCAGCCAAGGTGTTGTGGATGCAATCGGTAAAGCAAAGACTGGTGCTCAAGATAAGCCAGTTACACCAATCACAATTAATAGCGTCACAGTTAGTTAATTCATGGCTTCATTGAAGCGATCGGTTACAACAACACTTATAACCGTTATTGCTGCTGCCTATCTTTATGATCTTGTTGTTGGTGGCTTAACAAATCGCTTTGCACTTCCTAATTTCGACACCTTAATTGCATCAGGTCAGTGGTATCGATTGCTTACTGTGGCACTTGTTCATGGGGGAATTTTTCACCTCGGATTTAATTTGTATGCACTGATGGCACTTGGCAATCCGGTCGAATCCGCTTTCGGTAAATCTCGCTTCTTAATTATTTTCTTTATTTCCTTAATTTCAGGATCTTTGCTTTCAACATATCTTGCAACCCCATACCAATACTCTGTTGGAGCATCTGGCGCGGTCTTCGGATTGTTCGGGGCCTTTGCAGTAGTCAGCAAGAGATACGGCCTTGAGATTAAAAGCATTGCGGTAATTGTTGGCATTAACTTTGCGATGGGATTTGTTATCGGCGGAGTCGATTGGCACGCTCATTTAGGTGGTCTTATCGGCGGCACTATTGCAGCCGCAGCAATGCTTCCAAAGCGCCGCTAGTTATCCACAGAAGTTATCCACCGTGTGGATTGAATTACAACAGTGTAATTAGCGCCATTTAGTGGCGAGGGTAAACCCAAATCCAATGAAGCTAAATCCGATAACCATGTTCCATGCGCCAATACCTGGGATTGGATAGCTGGTCTGAGTTACATAGAAGACAACGATCCAAAAAAGGCCGATAAGAAAGGCCGTGACCATTACTGGCGCTAACCACTTAGGGCTTTCGGCAATCACAGGTGCGTGATCAACGACATCTTGCTCGTGGGCGTGCGCCTTTTGAACCTTCTTACGGAGTTTTGATTTTGGCATGAGGCGAGGTTACACCGAAACCTTCATAATTGGCACATGGCTACCAAGATCCTCGTTGTAGATAACTACGACTCCTTTGTCTTTAACTTGGTGCAATACCTAGGTCAACTTGGAGCCGAGTGCACCGTTGTGCGCAATGACGAAGTCACAGCCGATGAAGCAAGCAAGTACGACGGTGTGCTTATTTCACCTGGACCTGGAACTCCAGAAAAAGCCGGCGTCAGCATCGACATGATCAATTACTGCGCAGAAAAAGAAATCCCACTCTTTGGAGTATGTCTTGGTCACCAAGCAATCGGAGTTGCATTTGGTGCAACTGTTTCGCGCGCTCCTGAGTTGTTGCACGGAAAAACTTCGCAAGTCATTCACGAAGGTGCCGGAGTACTAAGTAATTTACCTTCACCATTTACTGCAACTCGCTATCACTCACTTGCGGTAGAGCCAGGCACAATCGGAGATCAATTAGAAATTACGGGCCGCACGGAATCAGGTGTTGTTATGTCTTTGCGGCATAAAACGCTACCAATAGAGGGCGTGCAATTTCATCCAGAGTCAGTGCTGACAGAACACGGACATAAATTACTTGCTAATTGGCTAACACAGTGTGGAGACAAGAACGCACAGAGCAAAGCAGTTGGATTGACTCCGGTAATTAGCCGCTAGTTAAGGCGCGGTATTTATTGTAATTGTTACCGATTCACCAATTGTTTGTGTGCTGCCAGCATCAGGAGCTTGTCTAATTACAACACCAACCGGTTGAGTTGCATCGAATGCTTGCACTTCGCGCACCAAGAAACCTGCTTGTACTAATAATGTTTTGGCTTGAATAGCATCAACGCCAATTAGTGAAGGAACTTCAACTTCACCGCTAGCAATTTGTAATACAACTCCACTACCTGCAGAAATTGTCGAACCAGGTTCTGGTGAAACTTTTAACACTGTTCCTTGTTCGCGATCAGATGGCACTGCTTGTGTGGAGGAAATAAGCAAACCAACTGCCGCCAAAGAACTACGCGCATCCATAAGTGATAAACCGATGAGATCGGTCGGAACAATGGCATCACCTGGACCATCTGAAATAGTCAAAATAATTCCTGAACCTTTAGCGGCGCGAGTAGTAGCAAGTGGGAATTGACTCGCTACTCGATCCTTCGGAATTCTCGAATCATGCGCTCGTTGAATTGTGATTGTGTAATCTGTTAAAAGCGCTTCTGCTGCAATTTGTGAGAGTCCAACAACGTTTGGAATTCCGTCTGCACTAACTGGAGTTTCTGAACGAGAGAGAAAAACTCCACCGATTGCGACGGCAAGAGCTAAAACAAGAGCTAGGGCAGAAGTTAAAACTGTGCGGCGAGAAACCTTTGTGCGGGCAATCTTTGTGGTGACAGTTTGGCCAGTGCGCACACGATGTAAGTCATCAAACATCAAACCAGCAGATTGATAACGATCTTGTGGTTTTTTAGCCAGCGCCACTGAGAGCAACACGTCGATATCACCAGGAAGTGTTGGCTGAATAGATGAGGGCTTAGGTAATTCACCGGAAACATGTTGGTAGGCAATAGAAACTGGCGTATCACCAGTAAAAGGTGGACGCCCAGTCAAAACTTCAAATAATAAACAACCAGTTGAATAAATATCACTACGCGCATCTGCCGTATCTCCCATTGCTTGTTCGGGAGATAAATATTGCGCAGTACCAACGATATTCCATGTACTTGTTAAAGTTGCACCGAAATCATCCATTGCGCGTGCGATTCCGAAGTCCATCACCTTTACATCGCCCATTTCAGTGATCATGATGTTGGCAGGTTTAATATCACGGTGAACAATTCCGCGTTCGTGTGAATATTCAAGGGCGGCGAGAATTCCTTCACCAATTTCAAGCGCTCGATCTAGTGGAATTCTTTCTCCGCGGTGAATTAATTCGCGCAATGTGTGGCCAGAAATTAACTCCATAACAATGTATGGCGCTGGGTCTTCACCAGAGTCATACACAGCAACAATTCCGGGGTGATTTAAACCCGCGGCTGCAAAAGCTTCTTTTCTAAATCGTGACACAAATGAAGGATCTTTAGCCAAATCGCTTCGCAAAATCTTTACAGCAACTTGTCTTGCCAATCTTTCATCGCGAGCAACGTAAACATCAGCCATTCCGCCTGTGCCAATCATTTCGCCAAGCGTGTAGCGACCACCAAGTAGTGTCATAGAGCAGCCCCTATTAATTCAACGTGGTGAACATCTTGATCAATAACATCTGCGACAACAACGGTGACATTATCTGGGGCGCCATTGATATACGTTGCTTCAACAAGTGCCTCAACGGCTTCGTCTCGATTAGATTTTTTCAACAAAGATTTAATTTCCTTCTCAGTTAAAACACTTGATAATCCATCGCTACAGAGTAAAAAGCGATCCTTAGAATTAACTTCATAAACCATGAGAACTGGGGTAATAGAGCCTTCACCCATCAAAACCTGCGTCAACATCGAGCGTTGCGGATGATCCTGCGCTTCTGCAATTGAGATGGCTCCCGAATCTAAAAGCTCTTGTAAAACAGTGTGATCGTGAGTGAGCTGCTCAAATGTATTTCCGCGAAGGCGGTAGCACCGTGAATCACCAACATGAAGAAGCGCTGCGCGTCCATCTCTAATTAATAAAGCGGTCAAAGTTGTGCCCATTCCGCGCAATTCAATTTCATCACTTGATGTGCGTGAAATTTCAGCATCTATTGTGTGCAACGAATTGAGTAATAAATCTTCAATGGAATCAGTATCAATATCTGGCGCTGTTAAAACTGGAACCATAGTTGCAAGAGTTTTTATTGCTATGCGTGAAGCAACTTCTCCGCCGGCATGCCCACCCATTCCATCAGCAACTGCTAAGAGTGAAGAACTTGTCATCGCAGAATCTTCATTGCCGCTTCGTGCTAAACCGATAGCGCTGCGTGCAGAGACTGCAAAATAACTCTTACCCATGACTCCTAGCCTAATGGCTGAGTTACGTAATAATAAGAAGATGAAGTACTACGCCCACAGAGGTGCATCAGCAGATTTCCCAGAACACACAATGGCTGCCTATCTCGGGGCAATAGAACAAGGCGCATATGGTTTCGAATGCGACATCCGAATTACTAAAGATGAAGTCCCAATTTTATGGCACGACTCACATATGAAAAAAGAAGCAAAGAATGCGGCGTTAATTGCCAATAAATCATATGCAGAGGTCAAAGAGATTTATCCTGCCGTGGTGACGCTGAAGGAGATTTTGAATTTAGCAATCGCTCATAAGAAATCATTAGCGCTAGAAACTAAACATCCGGTTCCCACGGGAAATCGCGTAGAAGAGTTAATCATCGCCGAATTGCACAATAGAAAAGATGAAATAAATACATCAGGAATTGATATCGCGATAATGTCATTTTCTTGGCTTGCAATTGAAAAAATTAAAAAAATGGATCCAACAATTACAACTGTAATGTTGCTTCATGAATCCAATCAGCGATTTACTCGTCGATTTACATCGGCTCAGGCCATAGGACCAAGTATTGGAATGATTAAAAAATCTCCAGCACTTGCAGCAGAAATTAAAGCTTCAGGCAAAGATTTATATGTATGGACTGTAGATTCATCCGAAGATCTACTATTTTGTGCAAGCGTTGGCGTAGATATCGTTATGACTAATCGCCCGGCGCATGCACGCTCTGTGCTCGGCTATTCTTAGCCAGTGAGTACATATGCATACCTTGGTCCAGTAGGCACCTTCACCGAGGCTGCACTCAAGAAAATTACTTTGGCATCTGATGCACTAATTCCCTACGCAAACGTGACAGCAGCGCTTATGGCTGTTCGTGAAGGTAAAGCCGACTTTGCACTTGTGCCAATTGAAAACTCTGTCGAAGGTGTCGTCGCACGCACACTTGATGAATTAGCAACTGGCGATCCACTTGTTATCGCAGGCGAAGTAACTCTTCCTGTCTCTTTTTCATTAATGACAAAACCAGGAGTACAAAAGATAAACCGGATTGCTACACACCCACACGCAGAATCCCAATGCAGAGCATTCATCGCCAAGAATTATCCGAACGCTGAAATAATCCCCACGGCGTCAACAGCTGCGGCGGCAGAAGCAATTTCACGTGGCGAATTCGATGCTGCCATTGCTGCCGATGTTGCGGCTGAACATTATGGTCTTGAAGTTGTTGCTAAAAATATTGGTGATAACAACGGCGCAGTAACACGATTTGTTCTCGTTTCTAAACCAGGAAAACAATCTGCACCAACGGGTCGCGACCGCACCTCACTTGCGCTTTATATCGATATCGATCACGCGGGTGCACTCTTAGAAATTCTGACCGAATTCGCTAAGCGTGACGTAAACCTAACTTTCATTCAAAGTCGTCCAACTGGACGGGTATTAGGTGATTATCACTTTATTATTGACGCAGAAGGTCACGTCAACGATCCATCAGTTTCGCAAGCACTCGAAGGCTTACGTGAAATTTGTGACGAGATTAGATTCTTAGGTTCTTATCCACGAGAAAGCAGTGAGAAATGATTGACATAAAGTTGATTCGCGAAAACCCAGATGCAGTTCGTGCATCACAAAAGGGTCGCGGCGAAGACACTTCTATCGTCGATCAATTACTCGCAATTGATGAAACTCGTCGCGCTGCAATCAACGAATTCGAAACATTGCGAGCAGAACAAAACACTCTTTCAAAATCAGTTGGTTCTGCAAAAGGCGATGAGAAAACTGCGCTTCTAGAGAACGCAAAAGAATTAGCAAACAAAGTAAAAGCCGCTGATAGCAAGCGAGCAGAGATTGAAGAAAAAGCGAATGCCATTGCGTTGCAACTTTCAAATATTCTCGATCCAGATGCTCCAATTGGCGGTGAAGCAGATTTCGTTGTTATTGAACATGTGGGTACGCCACGTGACTTTACAAAAGACGGATTCGAACCAAAAGATCATGTGGAACTTGGGAAATTACTTGGCGCTATTGATACAGAGCGCGGAGCAAAAGTTGCAGGTTCACGTTCTTATTACTTAACTGGCACGGGCGCCTTGCTCGAATTTGCGTTAGTTAACTACGCAATTGCATCTGCAACCAAAGCAGGATTTATTCCAGTTATTCCACCAGTTCTTGTAAATCCTGCTGCAATGGAAGGAACAGGGTTTTTAGGTCAAGCTGCTGAAAATGTTTATCAC
>WLNM01000006.1 GCA_009699825.1 Actinomycetota bacterium | reverse complement strand
GCGTTAACCCGACCTCCTCTGGACTAAGACGGCCACAGTATTTCTGTGACAGGAGGGTTAGTGCTTTTGGTGCGCGCTAAGAGTAACTCCTGAAGGGGTTAAGTGAAAATCACGCTCAGATTTGTGCGTAGGAATGGACTTACTACTTTGGAACCTGGACTCCACCTGACGTCATAACGATTGGGTCAAGACCGCCGATATTAGATGGTGCTGGGAAATCCATTACTGGTTCGCCTTTGAGTGCGCCTTTCATAAATGCAGTCCAGATGCGCGCTGGGAAAGATCCGCCAGTAACGGAAGTAAGTCCGCCAATTCCGTTAAGTGATTGCGTTGCATCATCTCTAAAGAATGCAACTGATGCAGCCAGTTGTGGTGTGTATCCACTAAACCAAGCAGATGCATTTGCTTGTGATGTTCCCGTTTTGCCTGCAGCAGGTCGACCTAGTGCAAGTGCAGCCGCACCAGTTCCACCAGTTACAACACCTTTAAGAGCGTAGGTTAAATCAGCCATTACTTCTTTTGAAAACACTTCTTCTGTTTGAGGCTTACCCTCATAGAGCACGCCTTTATTAGAACCAATAACACTGGTTACTAAGTATGGTTTTGATTTAATTCCTTGTGCAGCAAATGTGGCATAAGAGTTAGCAACATCAATAACGTGAGGGCTGGCGGGTCCGAGTGCCACAGATGGTGTTGGCATCATTGCAACTGTGTCTGGAATTCCAGCACGTCGTGCAGCACTAACAACATTATCTAAGCCCGCTTTTTGTCCAAGTGGAACATATACCGTGTTAATAGAGTGCTTCGTTGCAAATAATAAATCTACTTGGCCCCAGCCTTCATTGCCGTAATTTCCCACTTCATATGGTTTTCCTAAATCATCAAATATTTGCGGTGAATCTCCATTCCACATTGACGTCAGTGGGATACCAGCTTCTAGCGCTGCAACTAGCGCAAATGCTTTAAAGGTTGATCCGCCGAGTGCAATTGCTTGCGTTGCATCGTTGAGTTGACGCTTTAAATAATCTGCACCTCCGTACATCGCAACAACTTCACCCGTGCCAGGACGAATTGCGAGGAGTGCAATGTGTAAATTCTCGGGCACTTTCGTCGGCGTTAATTTATTTATTGCATCAACCGCGGCTGTCTGTGCTTTTTGATCGATAGTTGTTTTAATAACTAATCCACCGACGAGCAGTTGCTCTTCAGTAAATCCGAGGGATTTCAACTCCTTGGAAACTGCTTCAATGATGTGACCTTTTGGTCCGCTGAGCGAACCTGAAGTCACGCGCGGAACAATAGTTGGGAATTTTATTTTTGCGGCGTCTTCAGGAGATAACCACTCTGCTTCGATCATGCCTTTTACTACGTATGCAAATCGATCGGTGAGTCGTTTTTGATTCGCTTCAGAGTATGACGGATCGTAAAAACCAGGGGAACGCAAAATACAGGCAATAACAATTGCCTGAGCATTTGTGAGTTGATCAACGTTGCGATTGAAGTACTGCTGGGCTGCAGTTTGGACTCCGTATGAACCGCGGCCAAAGTAAATAGTGTTGAGATAGTTCTCAAAGATCTGATCTTTTGAGAGTTGATTCTCTAACTTAATTGCGATTACCAGCTCTTTGATTTTGCGCTGAATAGTTCGCTCTGGAGATAAAAATGCGGTCTTTGCGTATTGCTGCGTGATTGTTGAACCACCTTGTAGTGATCCACCTTTTAAGTTATTTAATACAGCACGTGCAATACCTGTAACGCTAAATGCACGATTTGAATAGAATCCACGATCCTCTGCAGCTAAAACTGCGTGACGAACATTGAGTGGAATTCTGGCGAGTGGAACGATTTGGCGGTTTTCAGAACCAACTCGGCCAATTTCTTCACCATTTGAATATTGAATAATTGTCGATTGGCTATTTACGAATGCATTTGCGTCCGGAACTGAGACCGTGAAATAGGCAAAAGCAAAGAGCGTTGCGCCGGCGATAAAACCAAACCCAGCTAGGAAAATCGTTGCTCTAATTAATAATTTGCGCACGGCGACAGATTACCCCTTTACCCAATCTTCATCTTCAAGCGTGCGTACACGCCGAGGTGGTTTGCGTTCTATTCCATCTCCTAGAACAAAAGAAGCGGACAAATGATTCCATGAACAGTCGCGACAGACTTCAACGATATACACACGGAATTCACCGAATTCACGTTCCATCTCCGAAAGTTCATCTGGAGTTTTAATTCGACCTGAATACTGACCTAACTGGTCGCCAAAGGCATAACGCAACTCAACCAATGATGTTTTTTTACAGACAGGGCAATTGCGTTCAACTTTTTCGCCATGAAACTTTGCTGCTCTCATTAAGTATGGATCTGCGTCACACGCATCTACAACTCCACGAAATAACTTAAGAAGCGTTGCGCGCTTATCAAGTGAGTAGTCGATATAGGAGCGTTGCGATTTCATAATAGGCAAGAATAATCCTTGATTGCTTACTACGCTTGCCCTATGAATTTCTGGGAACTTTTGCGCCACCCCAGACTCTCTCGATTACTCGGGGTTCGTTGGAGTGGTCAGGCAACTGATGGATTATTTCAAAGCGCACTCGCATCTTTTGTTTTATTTTCGCCTGAACGTCAGGCAGATGCACTTAGTGCTGCCGTTGCATTTGCTGTTGTTTTATTGCCCTATTCGATAGTTGGCCCATTTGTTGGAACCATTCTGGATCGAGTTTCAAGACAACGTGCTCTCTTGTTTTCCAATCTTGCCAGAGCAATAAACCTGCTAGTAATTGCATGGCTCGTCTTTGCAGGACAAACAGGTATTGAACTAACAATTTTTGTCCTGATCGCATTTGGAATAAATAGATTAATTCTGGCCGGACTATCTGCAGGATTACCTCTCATGATTGAAACAAAATCATTGATTAGTGCAAACGCACTTGCTGTTACAGGTGGTTCAGTCTTGGTTGTTCTAGGCGGCGGACTGGGTGTTGCAATTCGAAACTTATTTGATTATCTAGCAGTTGCTGATCACGCAGATGCGATTATGGTTTTATTCGCTGCCGGTGGTTATCTGACAGCCGCACTTCTTTCATTGCGAGTAGGACGAAAGGAAATTGGTCCCTTACCTCATGAAGTTAAGGAAGCAAGCTTTAAAGAAGGCATAATCGAAATGCGTGAAGGTTTTGCATTCTTACGCGGACATTCAGATGCAATTCGTGGAATTCTTGCAACCGCTGTGCAGCGAGGTGGAATTACTGCACTAACACTTACGGCATTGTTATTAGAGAGAAATACTTTTAACTCTCCAACAGATCCGGAAGCAGGTCTAAAAGGATTTGGAATTGTTTTAACAATTGCTGGAATCGGAATTACACTTGGCGCACTCACTGCGCCTTATGGTGTTGCTCGCTTTGGTCGCCATCGATGGATTAAATGGTCGTTACTTGCGGGCGCCGCTGGACCACTCTTTTTAGTTTTCTCGCAGACACCCATTGCTCTTGCGCTAACTGGTTTCTCTGTAGCGTTGTGCGGGCAAAATGTAAAAGTTACTAACGATGCACTCGTCCAATCAAAAATCGACGATTACTATCGTGGTCGCGTATTTGCTGTGTACGACGTATTGGTAAATGGTGCAATTGTTAGTGGTGGGTTAATCGCAGCGTTACTGCTGCCAACGAGTGGTGTAACTCCATGGGTGCCTGCTTTGGTAAGCGCAATTTACTTGCTGGTTGCACTTCGCTTACTTAGACCAGAAAAGTTCTTCCTTAAGGTTTAGTTTTCCACCACGCAAGCAACTCCTTCGTCGCCAATTCCTCGCCAATTGGTCCGCGTTCTAAACGAATTTCCATTAAAAAATCCAGTGCACGCCCAACATCTGCAGATGGCTTGATACCTAATATCTGCATTATTTGTGCGCCATCTAGATCAGGTCGAATCTTTGATAACTCTTCTTGTTCCATTAAAACAACAATTCTGTTTTCTAAACTGTCATAAGTTGCAGCCAATCGTTGTGCTTTCTTTGCATTTCGAGTTGTGCAATCTGCGCGGGTTAAAACGTGTAAATGTGTTAGTAATTCACCTGCATCACGCACGTATCGGCGAACAGCAGAATCACTCCATTCGCCGTCTCCATAACCATGAAAACGCAAGTGCAGTGCAATTAAAGTCTCAACGGCTTCGATGGTGTGGTTATCAAAGTGCAGTGCTTTAAGTCGAGTAAGAGCAAGACGCGCTCCAACTATTTCATGGTGATGAAATGAAACTCCACCACCTTCAATGAGTGCGCGAGTCTTTGGTTTTCCAATGTCATGCAACAGCGCCGCTAATCGATTTACAAGATTTGGTCCATCCAAACGATGTTCGAGTGCGATGGCTTGTTCAAGCACAGTCAATGAGTGTTCGTACACGTCCTTGTGGTGATGATGCTCATCGATTTCTAATTGGAGTTTCGGGATTTCCGGCAGAACAATTGCTGCCAGCCCTGTTTCTACAAGGATTGTTATACCTTTGCGCGGATTTTTTGACATAAGAGTTTTCACAAATTCATCTCGCACGCGTTCTGCAGAAATTATTGAGATGCGATCTGTCATTGATTTCATGGCGGATAAAACATCTGGGGATATTTCAAAATCTAGTTGACTTGCAAAACGTGCAGCACGCATCATGCGCAATGGGTCATCTGAAAATGATTGTTCGGCGCTACTTGGTGTGCGCAGTATTTTTTTACCTAAATCTTCAAGTCCATTAAATGGATCGATAAATTCTGGTTTCTCGGTTGTAAGTTCGAGCGCCATTGCATTGACTGTAAAGTCTCGACGAGATAGATCACCCTTGATATCTTTGCCGAATTCAACTTCTGGTTTGCGGCTCTGTGGGTCATATGTTTCGCTTCGATATGTTGTGACTTCTACGGTTGTATCACCGCGTTTTGCTGCAACGGTTCCGAATTCAATTCCAGTTTCCCAAATATGTTCTGCCCACTTAGAAAGTATTTTTTTACTCATCTGTGGTTGAGCATTGGTTGTGAAATCCAAATCATTTCCAAGTCGACCAAGAATTGCATCGCGTACTGGTCCACCAACTAAAGCCAATGTGAAACCTTCTGCCTTAAAGGCAGCAGCGAGTGAGCTGGCTAGTGGTGCGCGTTCAATAAGGGAGCGAATTGCCAGTTCTCCCGCGGCGCCAAGTGCTGTACTCACAATAAGTAAGGTTAGAGCAGTAGCCTTCTTCCATGATCCCTGCACCTGGTGCGGGCAGCGAAGGTACGAAGAAAAAGCGGAAGCGCAGACGCCCCGCCAATCGCGCCCCACAAACTTCTACACCTGGCACCACACCCACACCAAGTAAAAAACCTGCGCGCCCATACGCCAAGCGTGTGGATGAAGTCAGTGCTGGTGGACTCGTAATAGATAAGAGTGGATTGCAAGGTTTATTAATTGGCAGACGTGATCAAAAAGATCCAACAGGTACAAAAATCTTATGGTCGCTTCCAAAAGGTCATATCGAAGAGGGCGAATCACCAGAACAAGCAGCCATTCGTGAAGTTGCCGAGGAAACTGGAATTAATTCAGAGATCACACAATCTCTTGGCATTATCGATTTTTGGTTTATGGCTGGCGGAAAACGCATTCATAAAACAGTTCACCACTTTATTTTCAAGGAAACTGGTGGCTTACTCGCACCGCAGGAAAGTGAAGTGGATGAAGTTGGTTGGTTTGCACTTTCGGACATTGTTGGTTTGTTGGCCTATCCAGATGAGAAAAAACTAATTGCAAAGAATTCTGGATTACTTTCATGAAAAAAATAATCCTATTTTTTCTTATTGGTTTTTTTATTATGCCCTCGCCAGCGCATGCCGAATCTCTTGAGGTTCAAATAACAGATACCGTGCACCGCAATTTTGACGGAACATTTAGAACGAATGCTCTGGCTCAAGAGATTGCCGTTGGTGGACGGTTATGGAATTTAATATTCTTAACTGACTCGACACCTCGAATTTGGGTAATAGATGCGGCTCTCATTGAAGATATAACCGCAATGACTGAACCGTACGAGTTGCGCAATGGCACAAAATTTGAAGCATCCGTAGAGGCTGTTGCTTTTTTATCTCAATTAAAAAAGGTTGCAAAAAATGCTCAGGTTGTTGCACTTCCTTTTGGAAATCCGGATCCCAAGTTGGCGCGCGCAATTGCACCGAATGAACTAAATTATTATTACAAAACTGCTCAGACACGGTTAGCGGTAATTCTCGAGCGTCCCGTGCGCAGTGAACCATTAGCCGCTTGGAGCAAAGGCGAAACGCTCTTTCCTCAAAATTTACGAGATCAATACGCAGAGAATCGAAAAGCAATCTCTGCTTTAGCCACTGTTGTAGATCCGGCTGAATTAGCTGATATTCGTGCCCAGCTAGGACGATTGTTAACTCCTGCTTTGAATCAAGTTGATCGCGCTTATTTTTCGTTTAATGCGAGACAAGAAGTGTATAAATATAGAGAGCGTTTAAAAATTTATGGGGGTAATTATCAATTAACTTCTGCTAAATCGAAGTTGCCCATCACGCTTGCCAATGGTTTTGCATCACCAATCGAAGTGAGTTTACATTTATACGCAGGTTCTTCTCGTATCAGCGTGGACGACGTAAAAGATATTGTGCTTACTCCTAAATCAAAGACCCAGATATCTGTGCCGCTAGAAGTATTTGCGCCGGGGCAGACATATATAACTGCTGAATTCGTCAATAAAGAAGGGCGCGTAATTGGCGATCCAGTTGAGTTAACTTTGAATTTAACGGTAATAGATTCTCGCGTTGCTTGGTTTACTACAGGGGCGGCAGTACTTTTGTTCCTAGCCGCGATTACCCAGAGTGTGCGACGAGTACGGAGGGCGCGTAAGTGAAAAACAACGAACTCTTCCGCGCATCTAGTGTGATGGCAGTCGGCACGATTATTTCTCGTATCACCGGATTTATTGGTGGTGTAATCGTGATTGCAACACTTGGCACAGCCTTGCTTGGCGACGCATTTAACGTTGCAAACACCATGCCAAATATTTTGTACAACCTACTTGTTGGCGGTGCTCTCACCGCGATCTTTGTTCCGCAGTTAGTACGTGCATTCGATGATGCAGATGGTGGGCATTTATTTGCCTCACGCCTTGTCACAACAATTAGCGGAATACTCTTCGTTTTAGTTGCTATCGGTGTAATTTTTGCGCCACAACTTGTTTATATTTATGCACCAAGTTTTTCTTCTCCTGGATTTGAAACTGAACGGGAAATTGCAATTGCATTTACTCGATACTGCTTGCCACAGATTTTTTTCTTAGGTTTATTTACAATGCTCGGACAAGTTGCAAATGCTCGTGGTTCCTTTGCTCCCCTAATGTGGGCGCCAATTGCTAATAACCTTGTTGTCATTGCTGTTTTCTCAACTTTCTTACTGAAGTGGCCACAAGTAAGCGTTGATTCAATTACAGATACACAGATTCAAATATTGGGTTGGGGAACGACTGCCGGAATAATCATCCAAGCGTTGATTCTTATTCCTGTCGTTAAAAGATCAGGAATTCAGCTTCGACCTAAGTGGGGCGTCGCCGGACTCGGAAAATCATTTTCACTCGCCGGATGGACTCTCGTTTATGTTTTAATTTCACAGATTGGTTATTTAATAACTGTAAATGTTGCAACGACCGCAGCGGTCAAGAGTGCGAAGGCTGGAATTACAACAGGTGTTGGCTTCACGCCATTTAAGAATGCTTACTTAATTATGCTGCTGCCATATTCGATTGTCACAATTTCTATTGTCACTGCTTTGTTGCCACATATTGCGAAGTTAGCTATAAATAAGAAGATTGAAGATGTGAAAGAACAACTGCTACGTGCTATTAAAACTGTGGGTGTTCTGACAATTCCAAGTTCTGTGGCATTCTTATTATTCGGTCCGCTTATAACGGAGGTTCTCTTCTTTGGTGTTAGTAAGAATGACAGTATTTATATTGGGTACGTCTTATCTGCGCTAAGCATTGGGTTGGTTGCATTTTCAATTAATTTGATACTTATTCGTGGATTTAACGCCTTTGAAGACACTCGCACACAAGTTCGATCAATTTTGATAATCAATGTTATTTCTGTTGCACTTTCTTATTTATCTTTAGCAGTCCTGCCAAGTGATTGGGTTACTGTTGGATTAGGTATTGCTTTCTCTGTTAGTTATTTGATTGGCCTATTTATTACATTACATTTATTGAAAAAGCACACAGGGCCGATTTATGTTCATGAATTTATTGGTCAACACGGGCGACTTCTCTCTGCTGCTTTGATCGCGATGCTGCCAATTTTTGCAATTTCGCAATTTTTTGGTTGGGTTGGCTCTGATCAGCCAGCTGTGATTCGTGCTGCTGAACTTCTCTTTGTAATTATTGCCGCAGCACTCGGATACTTTTTTGCAGCAAAGGCTTTGCGAATAACTGAGGTGAGTGGAATTACCTCACTCATTTTGCGCCGTAACAAGGTTGCGGAATAAACAGGCTTAAACTGAGGTTATGGTGAATACATGAGCGAAAAAATCCACGAAGTCGTAATAGTTGGATCTGGTCCAGCTGGTTACACCGCTGCAATTTATGCTGCCCGCGCTCAACTCGAACCAGTTATTTATGAGGGTTCAGTAACAGCAGGTGGAGCGCTCATGAAGACAACAGAAGTTGAAAACTTCCCTGGTTTTAGTGAAGCCATCATGGGTCCGGATTTGATGGATTCAATGCGCAAGCAGGCAGCACGTTTTGGTTCGCAATTAATTACGGATGACATAGTTGAAATGGATCTCAAAGGTTCTGTAAAAACTTTAAAAGATGGATCAGGAAATGTTCTTAAATCTAAGGCTGTGATTCTTGCTATGGGTTCTGCTTATCGCGAGATTGGTTTAGAAAATGAAAAGCGTTTATCTGGCCGCGGAGTTTCGTGGTGTGCCACGTGTGATGGTTTCTTCTTTCGTGATCAAGAGATAGCCGTCGTTGGTGGCGGAGATTCCGCTGTTGAAGAAGCAACATTTCTTACAAAATTTGCTAGCAAAGTCACTTTGATTCATAGACGCGACTCATTGCGTGCATCAAAGATTATGGCTGATCGTGCAAAGGCCAATCCAAAAATTGAATTCTTATGGAATACCGAAGTCACTGATGTTTTAGGTGAAACCAAAATGGAAGCACTGCAATTAAAAAACGTTCTCACGGGTGCTGTAACAAAACGAGAATTTGGTGCACTCTTTGTTGCAATCGGACATATTCCACGTAGCGAATTAATAACAACACAAGTTTCACTCGATGCCGAAGGATATGTAAAGGTAGAAGGACGTTCGACTAAAACCAATATCGAAGGAGTCTTTGCGTGCGGAGATCTCGTCGATCACACCTATCGCCAAGCAATCACGGCTGCGGGCTCTGGTTGTCAGGCAGCTCTCGATGCTGAAAAATTTCTTTCGCACTAGTAAAGTTATTCAAATAGACTAATAAATCTAAATAAGGGGAAGCCATGAGCGCAGCAACAGCAGTCACAGCAGCAACATTTGATGAAGTCGTACTAAAGAGCAGTATTCCCGTTCTTGTTGATTTCTGGGCTGAATGGTGTGGACCATGCCGCGCGGTTGGGCCAATCCTTGATGAAATTGCAGCAGAACATGGCGATAAGTTAAAGATTGTAAAACTTAATACAGATGAAGAGTCTGCAATCGCAATTAAATATGGCGTTACATCGATTCCAATGTTAAATGTCTATGTCAATGGCGAAGTTGTGAAGACAATTATTGGCGCAAAGCCAAAACCAGCACTTCTTAAAGATCTCGAAAGTTTTATCTAATCAATTATGAAAGAGCTCTCTGAAGAAGAGATCCGCTCTTTTCAACAATCGCGCGGGTTAACAGTTACGGGCATCATCAATGATGTCACTGCTCGTGCGCTGGACGAAGCTCGATGGAAATTAGGGGATCGCTCCCTGTATCTTCAAGAGTCTCCCTCGATGCGTGGTGATGATGTTGCAGCCCTTCAAAGCAGATTAACTGAAATGGGTTTTGATTGTGGACGTGTGGATGGAATTTACGGAGAACTTACTGCACACGCTGTTAAAGATTTCCAGAAATCTGTAGGCATCGCTATTGATGGAAAATGTGGACCTGCAACTGTTATTGCGCTCATTCGATTAACAAAAATAGTTTCCGGAGGTGCACCATCACAACTGCGAGAAAGTGCTTCGCAGAAAAATCGTGGTCCTGCTCTTGCTAATAAAGTAATTGTGATTGACCCAAGTTTGGGTGGAAAAGATCAAGGCAATAGTGCAAATAACATAATTGAATCCGAGATCGTTTATGACATTGCCCAACGTGTTGAAGGACGTTTATTAGCGCTTGGAGCAAGTGTGTTTCTTACTCGCGGTGCAAACAATTGCCCGACCGAAGCAGAGCGAATTACATTTTCTAATAAGCAAGAAGCAGATCTCATGATTTCTCTTCATGTTGATTCACATCCAAACCCAGAAGCCCATGGTGTTGCAACGTATTTTTATGGAAGCGATGCGCACGGAATTCACTCAATTGTTGGAGAAAGATTTGCATCCCTTGTGCAGCGAGAAATTTGCGCGCGCACCGATTTACTTAATTGCCGAACCCACGCTATGACATGGGATTTGCTACGTTTAACAAAAGCCCCTGCTGTTCGAATTGATGTGGGGTATGCCAGCAATGCCGGAGATTCCAGTCGTTTAGCCCGCCCTGATTTTCGCGACGTGATTGCGGAGTCTTTACTCATTGCAATTCAACGCCTTTATTTATCAACTGAAGATGATGCAAAAACTGGGACCCTTCGCATTTCTGACTTACGTAGCGCAGGTCTTCGCCGCTGACGCCAATCCCACCACCTGTGGGATGATTGGCGGATGAGCGAAATCTCCACGCGTCACCAAACCGGTGCGCCGCAGAATCTTGAGCAGCGTTTTGCTGCTCGCGCTGCTGGCATGCAACCAAGTGAGATTCGCGCGCTCTTTGCAGTGGCATCACGACCAGAGATTGTTTCACTCGCTGGTGGAATGCCAAATCTTTCTGCGCTTCCAATGAAGATGATGGCAAGTGTTGTAAATGATTTGATTTTAAATAATGGTACAGAAGCGCTTCAGTATGGAAGCGGACAAGGCCACCCAAAACTTCGCGAACAAATCTGCGAAATGATGGCACTCGAAGGAATTCGCGCACATCCAGAAGATGTTGTTGTAACAACCGGTTCTCAGCAAGCTCTCGATCTAATCTCTCGAATTTTTATTGATCCGGGCGATGTTGTCTTGGTTGAAGCGCCTTCTTACGTTGGAGCACTGGGAACTTTCCATCAATATCAGGCATCTGTTGTGCACGTTTCAATGGATGATGACGGATTAATTCCTGACGCACTTCGTGATGCGATTAAAACAACTCGCGCTGCCGGACGAAAAATTAAGTTCTTGTATTTGATTCCGAACTACCAAAATCCAACTGGTGTTTTGTTGCCGGCGGATCGACGCACAGAGATTCTTGATATTTGCCGCGAAGAAGAAATATTTGTCGTTGAAGATAATCCTTATGGATTACTGGGTTTTGATCGTCCAAGCCCAAATGCAATGCGCGCAGAAGATAGTGAAAACGTTATCTACTTAGGATCTTTTTCGAAGACGATTGCATCTGGTTTGCGTGTGGGTTGGGCGCTTGTTCCACCATCACTTAAAGACAAATTGGTTATTGCAAGTGAGTCTTCGATTTTGTGTCCATCTAACTTCACGCAATTAACAATTTCTAGTTATTTAGCTGATCAACCATGGCGCGATCAAATCGCATCATTTTGTGAACTATATAAAGTGCGCCGCGATGCGATGTTACAAGCACTCGAAGAGCACTTCCCAGCATCTGCTACATGGACAAAACCTGGTGGAGGCTTTTATGTCTGGGTTAACTTGCCACCTGAAATTGATACGAAGTTATTGGTACCAAAAGCGATTGTTGCAAAGGTTGCTTATGTGCCCGGCACTGCGTTTTATGCAGATGGCCTGGGTTCGTGGCAGATGCGTTTATCTTTCTGTCACCCAACGCCAGAGCGTATTCATCAAGGTGTTGCAGCACTTGGCGGCGTTATTAAACAAGAGATCGAACGTCGCAACAGCAATAAATTAAATTAGCCCTCTATTTTCTTAACAATTCGCGCAAGATCTGCATAACCTGAAAACTCTATTGAAATCTCGCCTTTTGTCTTTCCGCCCTTAATTTTTACGCGAGTGTCCAAGTGATCTCCTAGGCGCTCCGCAATTTCATTGACTTCTGGCGATGATCCTGAGGATTTCTTTTTTGCTTTACTCGCTGCTTTAGGTGAAGTGGTAGCGATTATTTCCTCAACTGCGCGAACACTTAAGCCCTCAGCGACTATGCGCTTTGCTAAGTTGTCGATTTCTGCTGCATTGCTTAATCCAAGGAGTGCGCGTGCATGTCCTGCGCTAAGAACACCCGATGCCACTCTGCTTTGAACACTTGCTGGCAAATTTAATAAACGCATTGTGTTTGAAATAAGCGGACGAGAGCGGCCCAGTTTGTGTGCCAACTCATCATGCGTGCAATTAAAGTCTTGTAGCAATTGTGTGTATGCCGCAGCTTCTTCGAGTGGATTAAGTTGGCTGCGATGAATGTTTTCAATCAGCGCTTCGCGTAGTAATTCATTATCTGGAGTCTGGCGAATGATTACAGGAATGCTTCGTAGCCCCGCTAATTTTGCTGCACGGAAACGGCGTTCACCCATTACTAATTCATAGCGACCGGGCGATGTTTGTCGAACAACAGGTGGTTGCAGGATCCCAATTTCTTTAATTGATGCAACGAGTTCTGCCATCGCCTCTTCATTAAAAACAGTTCGAGGTTGTTTTGGGTTCGGAGAGATTGAATCAATTGAAACTTCATTCTGTTGTGCAACTTCATTTCCACCAACAGTAAGAGATGTTGGGATAAGTGCATCTAGGTTTGTGCCTAATCCCCCGCGTTTTGCACTCATGCAATTTCACCGCTTTGTTTTAACTTGTAATTAATGCTGACAACATTTGAATCAAAAGCTTTACCGCGATCCGCAATTTCTCGCGCAACTTGCATGTAAGCAAGTGCTCCTGGTGAAGTTGGGTCATATGTCATGACGGTCTGTCCATACGACGGTGCTTCTGATACGCGCACTGCACGTGGAATTGGAATATCAATTAATTCATTTGGAAAGTGTGTACGAACACTTGCAGCAACATCATTTGCAAGACGCGTGCGACCGTCAAACATTGTTAGAAGAATTGTAGAAAGCTCAAGTGTTGAATTTAAACGCTTTTTAACTACTTGATATGTTTCTAATAATTGAGTTAAGCCTTCAAGTGCGTAGTACTCGCATTGAATAGGAATCAATAATTCTTTTGCCGCAGCAAATGCGTTGACAGTTAACAAACCTAAACTTGGAGGACAATCAATAAAGATGTAGTCGTAGGGATTGCCTTCTTTAATTTTTAAATTTACTAACTCATCGATTGCTTCTTTTAAGCGCAATTCGCGAGCAACCATTGAAACTAAATTAATTTCTGCTTGCGCCAATGCTGTATTAGATGAGATGCAATCAAGGGAAGGAAAACCTGCAACTTTTTGTACAACAGATGCAATGTTTGCCGAGCCCATCAATACTTCATAAATTCCATCATTAGCACGGTGTTCAACACCGAGTGCCGTGGAAGCGTTTCCCTGTGGATCTAGATCGATAACTAAGACGCGCAAACCACCCATTGATAGCGCTGCAGCAACATTGACAGTTGTGGTGGTTTTACCGACCCCGCCTTTTTGATTGGCCACAGTGAAGATCCGAAGGTGCTCAGGTTTGGCCATCGGCTCTTTTAGACGGCGAACCCCGATGACCTGCTTTGTTTCACGTGAATCATCAGAAATGCCCTCAACCATGCGCGTAGTTAAGCACCTTTAAGTACTTCAACTATTCGGGCCGGCTCTATGCCCTCTAAAGAAATTTCATGCAAGCGAGATCCAGGCACGGTTGCCATCTCAGCAGCGGCATTTTCGCCCTTCATGGCTAGCAAGGATCCCCCGTTTTTGATTAAGTGCCAGGAGATCTTCTTTAGTTTTTCAAGGGGCGCCACAGCTCGGGCTGTTACGTAATCCGCGCTCTTCTTCACACTCTGGGCTTGGCCTCGAATAACGGTAATTTCTGTGCCGGCTGTCGCCTCTTCAAGAAAGTCCACCCTTCGTTGAAGGGGTTCGATTAGTGTCACCTTTAAATCAGGGCGGGCCAGGGCAATCACAATTCCTGGCAACCCCGCACCTGATCCAATATCAAAGACCGTCGCCCCCTCTTTGAAAAGGGTGGTGACAGGTAGGCAGTTAAAGATATGGCGTTCCCAGATGCGGTCGGCTTCGCGGGGGCCAATCAAGCCACGTTCAATTCCAGCCCCTTCAAGAAGGGCGGCGTATGCGGTAATAGCCCTTACTGAGCTGGGAAAATACCGCTCGATGAGGGTTTCACGTGAAACCTCCATAGATTTTAGGCTGGGTAGATAACTACGTAGCGATCTGGGTCTTCACCATCAGATTCGCTCGTCAACCCTAGGTCCTGGATCGTGTCGTGGATGATCTTGCGTTCAAAAGCGTTCATTGGGTCGAGTTTGATCGACGCCCTTGTTGTTTTGGCCTTTTCGGCCATCTTTTCAGCGAGTTTTTTGAGTTCTGCTTTTCGTCCAGCACGGAAGCCCTCGATATCGAGCATGAGGCGGCTGCGATCTCCAGTTGAAGTCTGAACCGCTAGGCGGGTTAACTCCTGAAGAGCGTCCAGGACTTGGCCTTGATCTCCGACGAGGTGATTGAGTTTGCCACCGACAATCGCAAGTGCCGCGCGACCATTTTCTACGTCAATATCAATATCACCATCGAGATCTGCGATATCCAATAGACCCTCTAGGTAATCCGCTGCGATGTCGCCCTCTTCTTCGAGTTTGGCCGCGCTCTTCGGTGCCTTCAGATCTGCGTTCGGATCAACCTTTACCTCTTCAACTACTTCTTCAACAGCTTTGCTTTTTGCCATTTTTATCCTCGCCACCCATAGTGGGTTTGTAGTGGTTTAAGCCTTTTTGTACCGATATGTACCGTTATATCGTCCTTATTTCTTCTTCTTCTTTTTTGATTTTGGTTGCTGGCGCTGGCCTTTAACGTCGCCCTCCGGTTGGGACTCGTCGATGGTTGTGCCCTCAATAGCAGTTCCTGCTTTGCGTGCCTTTTTATGTTGTAACTCTTCATACGCTGGTGATCCCGGTGTTGGGTTTCTCTTAATTACATAAAACTGTTGGCCCCATGTCCATAAGTTTGTTGTTGACCAATAAATAAGAACACCAATTGGAAAGTTAACACCTGAGATTGCGAAAATAACTGGGAATAAATACAACATAATTTTTTGCTGTTGCAACATCATGTTGTTGCTGGAATCCATCTTTGGCATTCCTTTAACCATCAACTGACGTTGTGTTGTAAATGTTGTTAGTGACATAAATGCAATCAATAGCACGGTAACAATTTTTACAGTGGTGCTTGAAGATCCTAAGAATGTCTCTGAAATTGGTGCACCAAAGAATCTTGCCTGTGCAGCATTAACAACATCTGCTTGTGTAAGAACACCGTGTTTAACTGGTGGGTTTTTTCCAATTCCATTGAGTACTGTAAAGAGTGCAAAGAAGATTGGCGCCTGTGCCAGGATTGGAAAACAAGAAGCTAGTGGGTTTGTCTTATGCTCTTTATAGAGCTTCATCATCTCTTCAGATTGCTTCTGACGATCATCTTTGTACTTTGCTTGAATCGCCTTCATTTGTGGTTGAAGTGCGGTGAGCGCACGTTGGCTTTTAATCTGTTTTACAAAGAGCGGAATTAAAATAATACGAATAAGAATCACAAGACCGATGATGGAAAGGCTCCAGGTAACACCGCTGGTTGAACCAAAGATTGGCGCTAATAAACCATGGATCGAAATAATGACCCAAGAAACAGCAGTATATAAGGGGTTTAGGATCGTGTTCATATTTAGATTCCCACCTTCTGTGATTTCATAATTACATAATCAACGCCACCATGTGACCATGGGTTACAGCGCAATAGCCGCCATGCAGCCATCGCAACTCCTTTTAATCCGTACTCTTCGATTGCGGTTGCGGCATATGATGAACATGATGGGAAGTATTTACAACGCGGACCAAATGCTGGTGAAATCCATCTCTGATAAAAATGAATTAGGCCGACTAAAAGAATTTTCATTGGGTGGCCGCCTGATTTGATTTCTTAATTAAACGATTAATTATTTCTGAAACCTCTGTGTTGGTTTGTGCTTTTTCGGCCTTTCCAATTGCTCGCAACACAAAGAGTGATCCTTTAGGCAAGGCGGAAATATTCTGCGCGATTGCATGACGAGCTTTGCGTGCGATGCGGTGACGAAGCACAGATCCTCCAACGCTTTTGCTAATAATTAATCCAGCTTTGGGGCTTTCATTAGTACCTGTGAGATAGAGGTATCCAACAAAAAATTCAGTCGCTGCGCGGTGACCACTTTTGGTCGTACGAGCAAAATCTGAACTTTCTGTTAAACGCGCGCTTTTAGTAAGCACAAAGTTCTTCGAACTCGATTAAGCCGAAAGTCGTACGCGACCTTTTGCGCGGCGAGCAGCGAGTACAGCGCGGCCTGCACGTGTAGCCATGCGAGCGCGGAAGCCATGCTTCTTTGCACGACGGCGCGTATTAGGCTGGTAAGTGCGCTTAGTCATTTCGAACTCCTTCTAATCAAACAAATCTAAATCGGGCCATAAATGCGGGGGAAGTGCGGTAAGAGGGGTAACGGTAGAGGTCTGGGGATAACCCGGTCAAACTGGCCCTGGGGGTCATTTTAAGGTTGAGAGTTGTGGATAACTAGTTGCGCTTTTGGCCAAATGGCTCTACTTTTCGCTCTCCTCCACAGGTTTTGACCCCTTAAAAAGGCTCAACCTACGGTTTAGGACACAGCCTGTGGATAACCATGTGGACAAGAGCTTTTTAGGGAAAAGGTGCGAAATGGCCGTTATTGAGATGGAACTAACCGATCTCTGGGGCCGTGTTATCGACGTTGTTGCAGCCGATGCGCCACAACACCGCGCATTTCTTTCACTGACTAAACCACTTGGACTTTTACAAAGTGATGGAACAACAAATTTATTAGTTGCCGCACCAAATGCTTTCGCTAAAGATGTTCTTGAGACTCGTCTTCGCGCATTAGTTAGCGAAGTGCTCACCCGCGAACTAGG
The DNA here is from genome assembly GCA_009699825.1 of Actinomycetota bacterium. Classification (GTDB taxonomy): domain Bacteria; phylum Actinomycetota; class Actinomycetes; order Nanopelagicales; family Nanopelagicaceae; genus Planktophila. The sequence goes on along the minus strand of WLNM01000006.1, from coordinate 4,856 downwards.
TGAAAAAACAAATATCGCTGTCACGATTGATGAAACTCTTGAAGCCACAGATTTACCGGCCCCTGATGTTGATATTGAAATTGTTCCTGCTCGCGCCGGCACTGGAAGAGAAGATGTTGCGACACAGATTTCATCTAAAAATACTGAGTCTTCACAATTAAACCCCCGTTATATTTTTGAAACTTTTGTTATCGGTGCATCAAATCGTTTCGCACATGCAGCTGCGGTCGCTGTAGCCGAAGCGCCAGCAAAGGCTTACAACCCACTCTTTATTTATGGAGAGTCTGGGCTGGGAAAAACCCACTTATTACACGCTATTGGAGCTTATGCAAAAGAGCTATATGGCCATGTCCGTGTGCGTTATGTATCAAGTGAAGAGTTCACGAATGACTTTATTAATTCGATCCGCGATGATAAGGCTTCTGCTTTTCAACGTCGCTACCGCGATCTAGATATTTTGCTCGTTGATGATATTCAATTCTTAGAAAACAAAGAGCGCACTCAAGAAGAGTTCTTCCATACATTTAACACTTTATATAACGCCAACAAACAAATCATTATTTCTAGCGACCGCCCACCAAAACAATTAACAACTCTTGAAGATCGTCTTCGTTCCCGATTTGAGTGGGGATTAATTACTGATATTCAGCCACCTGAATTGGAGACTCGAATTGCGATTCTCCGTAAAAAGGCTGCGCAAGATAAATTGAATGCCCCAGATGATGTACTCGAATACATCGCTTCGAAAATTTCTACAAATATCCGCGAATTAGAAGGTGCGCTCATCCGCGTCACTGCTTTTGCAAGCTTGAACCGTCAAGGCGTTGATTTAGGTTTGGCAGAAATCGTTCTTAAAGATTTGATCCCAAATGACGCATCCTCAGAAGTAACGGCTGCAACAATCATGGCCCAAACGGCTTCGTACTTCAGTCTTACAATTGATGACCTTTGTGGCACTTCTCGCTCCCGGGTGCTGGTGAACGCTCGCCAGATAGCGATGTATTTATGCCGTGAGTTAACCGAGCTCTCGCTTCCAAAAATTGGCCAAACTTTCGGCGGCCGCGATCACACAACTGTGATGCACGCTGATCGCAAGATTCGCCAACTTATGGCAGAGCGACGTTCTATCTATAACCAGGTGACAGAGCTGACAAATAGGATTAAACAACAGGCGAGAGCGTAAAAAGTCCAAATTTTCCCATTTAGGGGTGTTTACCCCCAGTATGGGGAAAACTTGTGGATAACTGTGGGGATCTAACCGATTTCTGTGGGTAACTACCAAGTTATATGAGTGGCACGGGAGAGAAAGGGGTTGTGGGATGAAGTTAGCGCGCGTTACGCACACCTTCACCCACAGAAAAAGTGGAAAAGTTCAAGGCTTTGAACTGGGCTTTTACTCTTTACCCACAGATAACGCGCTAGTTACTACTACTACCTTTATATATAAGAATTCAACCTGTAGAGAACTTTTGGAACATCAAACAAAACAAAACAGTACGAAGAGAGGTGCGGCGTGAAATTCACCGTCGAACAATCAGCTTTAGCAGATGGCGTTAACTGGGTTTCACGATCCTTATCCACGCGCCCAATTATGACCGCGCTCCTAGGAATTGTTATTGATGCAAGCGGTGACGAAGTATTTTTATCAGGGTCAGATTTAGAGACATCTAGTAAAGCTCACTTCACTGCCGACATAAAAGAAAAAGGAAAAGTTTTAGTACCTGGAAGATTACTCGCAGAAATAACACGTTCTCTTCCCAATAAACCAATTTCAATTTCGTTAGATGGTTCCAGAGTTTTAGTTACATCCGGGTCAGCAAAATTTACACTTCCAACTCTCTCACTCACAGATTACCCAAACCTCCCAGAGTTGCCAGAGCCAACAGGAACAATTCCTAGCGATACTTTTGCAAACGCGGTGGCACAAGTTGCAATTGCTGCAGGGCGCGATGATTCACTACCAACACTTACTGGTGTACACATTGAAGTAAATGAAAACACAGTCACTTTGGCCGCAACAGATCGTTACCGTTTAGCCGTTCGTGAAATCCAATGGCAACCGTCACAACCTGGTGTTTCAACAACAGCGTTACTACGCGCTCGCACAATCGCAGATGCCGCTAAATCTCTTACTGGTGTAAAAAATGTTTCCGTTTCCCTTGCACCAAGTGCCAGCAACGACCGACTCGCTGGTTTTTCAGGAGATGGCAAAACAATGACATCGCGGATGTTGGACGGAACCTTCCCTCCATATCGACACTTATTACCTCAAGACATCACAAGCACTGCGGTTATTGAAGTAGCACCATTTTTAGATTCAGTTCGCCGCGTCGCACTCGTTACAGACAAAACAGTTCCATTACGTCTTGAGTTTGCAAACGCACAACTCTCACTAGAAGCAGGCGCGGGTGAAGATGCACAAGCGACCGAGGTTCTAGATATTTTATTAACAGGGGAACCAATATTAATCGCTTTTAACCCAACATATTTAGCAGATGGCTTACAAGCAGTAGGCACGCCATTTGTTCAAATTTCATTTACCGGATCAAGTAAGCCAGCAATCTTGATGGGTAAAACAGAGCCCAATTCAGCCGCAATTGAGAACTACCGCTACTTATTAATGCCAATGCGCTACGCCTCATAAGGCTCGCATGCGTATTAACAAGTTAGAACTCACTAACTTCCGCTCCTACAAAGAGTTGTCACTGGAGTTTTCACCAGGAGTCTCTACTTTTATAGGCGATAACGGCTGCGGTAAAACAAATATCGCCGAAGCAATTATTTATTTATCTTTTCTATCATCCCACCGGGTATCAAATAACCAACCACTAATTACCTTAGGTTCTGAACAAGCCATCATCCGAGCAGAGATAACTCGAGAAGATCGAACCTTGCAAGTAGATTTAGAGATCAATTTAAATAAAGCAAATCGCGCTCGCTTAAATCAAAATCCCACACGCAGCCAACGCGAAATATTGGGCGCTTGCCAAGTCATTTATTTTTCTCCTGAAGATTTAGATTTAGTGCGCGGAGATCCCGGCAACCGCCGCGATTTCTTAGATAAATTACTTATAACCCGGACCCCTCGCATTGCAGGTGTTATTGCAGATTATGAACGTGTTGTTAAGCAACGAAATGCGCTTCTTAAAACTCGATCATCTGCCAATGCGTTAGCTCCGTGGAGTGAACAACTAATAAACTTCGGTGCGCAATTAAGTGCAGAACGCATCGCTTTAGTAGAAGCACTAAACCCGTGGGTTGCACAAAATTACGCAAACCTAAATGAGGTGAAGGCTGCAAGTATTAGTTATAAATCAAGCACAGAGGGATTAACTACAAACACCGCAACAAACACACAACTTCTCACTGATCGCTTAGCCGAAGTTTCTTATCAAGAAATAGAACGCGGTGTAACACTGATTGGACCACACCGAGATGATTTACATTTACAACTAGGAGACTTTCCAGCCAAAGGGTATGCAAGCCATGGAGAATCGTGGTCTATTGCTATTGCATTACGAGTTGGCTCATTTAACTTATTAAAATCAGAGGGCGCCGAACCAATTCTCATTCTCGATGATATTTTCGCTGAACTAGACACGTCGCGCCGTCAACAATTAACATCAGTTGCACAAATGGCAGAACAAACAATTATTACCGCAGCTGTTGAGAGTGATTTGCCCACGGAGTTACTAACTGAGAAATACCATGTAACTCCTGGCGCAGTTAAGAAGGCGAGAGGTTAATGGCAAAACGTGATCTCGCCATAGATTTATTCCGTTCTTTTAAAACCGGAATAATTAAAAAAAGAAAAGTTATTGAAGTTCGAAATAACACAGCAACAGACCCACAATTATTAGGAGATGTCTTAACAAATCTTATTGAAGAACGAGATTGGAAATCTGGTGTCGCAGAAGGTTCACTTTTCACACAATGGGCTGCAATTGTTGGTGCCGACATCGCGCAACACGCATCACCAGTTTCAATAAATGAAAGCGTTTTAACAATTCAAACAACATCAACTGCGTGGGCAACACAATTAACACTTGTAAATAATGAAATTTTAAAAACAATTCAAAATAACCCGTTCGGTGCAACAATTGAATCAATTGCAATTATTGGTCCAAACACTCCTTCATGGAAGCGCGGCATCAGATCTACACGTGATGCTCGGGGCCCACGCGACACCTATAACTAAAAGCCAAAAATAGGCTCAACCTAGTAGCCACCCTCAACCTGTAGATTTACCCTCGGCTATACCCACTCCCACGCCTTATTTGCGCTAAACCTGAACAGATTTACCACTAGGATTAGCAGCGTGCACGTGGGGAATTCCCACCCAGCGGCTTTTAGAGGAGTTTCATGCCAGGCAAAAGCGGTAATTACGACGCTAGCGCGATCACGGTTCTCGAAGGCCTTGAGGCTGTCAGAAAACGCCCAGGTATGTATATCGGATCTACTGGTGAACGCGGACTACATCACTTAGTTTACGAAGTAGTCGATAACTCTGTCGACGAAGCACTCGCTGGTCACTGCGATGAAATAAATGTAACTCTCATGGCCGATGGCAGTGTTCAAGTCATCGATAACGGTCGCGGAATTCCAGTGGACATGCACCCTGTTGAGAAAAAACCCGCTCTCGAAGTTGTACTTACTGTTTTACACGCAGGTGGAAAATTCGGCGACAGTGGTTATTCAGTTTCTGGCGGCTTACATGGTGTTGGTATCTCTGTTGTTAACGCTTTAAGTTCTGATCTCTCTGTTTTTGTACAACGAGATGGCTTTCATTGGTCTCAGAGTTACAAACTCGGAGTTCCAACAGCTCCCCTTAAACAAGGCGAAGCATCAACTACATC